>CANRPI010000011.1 GCA_947632475.1 uncultured Clostridia bacterium
AGTAAAGAAAGCCATTTAATGAAAAACAGTGAATGGGGAGCAGTAGCATACTTAACCCATAGCCAATACGGAAGAAATGGAAAGGAAATAACAATACATGATAAAAACTTTTACACAGGAGGTTTATCGGGTGCAACTGCAACAACCAATAAAGCTCAAAGTACAACTGGAAATGCATATGGAGTATATGATATAAGCGGGGGAGCATGGGAAAGAGTAGCAGGATATATAACAAACGGAAATGGAAATTTAAAAAAATATGGTTCAACAACAGTGTCATTCCCACTAGTAGCAACATTTACTAAAGATGCAGAAGGATATAAAACATTAAGTACCAAATACTCAACAGTATATCCAGTTGGAGCAAGTGATGACAGATCAAGTAATAGAACAGCATATAATAATGCAGGTTATGGATACGGAGACGCAATATTAGAGACATCTACTGGATATGAAGACTCTACCGGCTGGTTCGGAGACTACTCTCTCTTTGTGGTCACCAGCGATCCGTTTTTCCAACGTGGAGAAGATTATGGCTCTGGAACCCTTGCTGGAGCATTCGCTTTCGGCGGTACCAATGGCAGTCCTTGGTACCACAATGGTTTCCGTACGGTGCTCGTGTGCGAGTAGCAATTTGACGAAGATGTAGATATATGGCAAAAATCCAACTCTTAATAAGTTGGATTTTTTTGGGTCCTATTTTTTAGGACGTTAATATTATACATGATAAATTACACAATTTATCATTATAGTAACTACATTTGTTGATTTCCTGGTATAAAGTAATCAACTACACCATAAATTAAAGCTCCTATTATAGCAGCCATCCAAGATATTGAATAACCAGCTACAAAAAATTGTGTAACATATAAAATAATAGCTGCTAGAGCAAATCCCACAAAACCTTTACCAAATGGACTAGCATGTAAACCAGTAAATTTGATAACTAAATAATCTATAACAGTTAGGACGATAGCAGCTATAACTAATGTCCAAAAGTTATTAATTGTAAATCCTGGTGTAAAAAATGCAGTAATAGCCAAAACTACTGCAGCAGCAACTAATCTTCCAATAATTTGCCATACTGTAGAAGCTCCGCCTTTTGCTTGATTTCCTTGTGCTTCTTGCATAGGTTTAACCTCCTTATAGTTATGTTACTTATAAAAATAAGTAAAAATTGAAAGTAACATAAAAAATTCATAATGTAAATATTTTTAAGGTTCTAAAATTATTATTCACAAAAAAATATTATTTATTCAAAAAAAATAGTATATAAAAAACAAAAAATGATAAAAATAAGAAAAAATAAAAAAATAGAAGTAGGTGTAAAAAAATGCTAATTACATTTTTTAGATCCATTGTATTATATATAGTAGTTTTAATAGTAATGCGATTAATGGGAAAGAGAGAAATAGGCCAACTTCAGCCATTTGAACTTGCAATATCAATTATGATAGCAGATCTTGCCACAATTCCTATGACAGAAATAGGAATACCAATATTTAATGGTATAATACCAATATTAGGATTACTAGTAATGCATCTTAGTATTTCAGTGTTAAACCTAAAAAGCATGAAAGCAAGAGAAATAATTTGTGGAAAGCCAAGAATTTTAATATATAGAGGAAAAATAAATGAACAAGCACTAAAAAAAGAAAGATTTACAATTAATGAATTACAAGAAAGACTACGAGGAAATAATGTAGTAAATTTAGGTGATGTAGAATATGCCATACTTGAAACAAGTGGGCAAGTGACTGTAATTCAAAAACCGTCAAAAAGAACAACTATTCCAGAAGATTTTAATATAGAACCTGAGTATGAAGGAATTCCTTATGATTTGGTAGTTGATGGTAAAATAATGAATGAAAATTTAAAAGCAATTGGTAAAAATTATGCTTGGTTAAAAAAACAAGTAGAAAAATTTGGAATGCAACCAGAGGAAGCTTTAATAGTTACAATTGATGGAAAAAGTCAAATTTTCTGTCAGAAGAAAGGAAACAATAACTAAATATGAAAAAGGAATTAATTATTTGTGTAATAATTATAATTGCTATAATTATAGGAAATTATATTACTCAAAATTATACAAAAAAATGGTCAAAAACATTGTCAGATAGCCTGCAAGAACTAAGACAGGAATTGTTAAAAGATGAAGAACAAATTGATAATAATATGTTAAAGAATAAAAGTGAAGAAATAACAAATGAATGGAATAGTAATCATAATAAATTAGCATATTATATTGAACACAAAGAACTAGAAAAAGTAGAAATAGATTTAATTTCTATGAAAAGTTATATAGATTCTTCTGAATATAAAGAGTCAGTTAATGAATTAGATAAGTGTATATTTGTAATCAAACATATTGAAGATATGTATGCATTTAATCTAGAAAATGTATTTTAAAATGTGCCATAAAGAAGTGTTTACATGGTATAAATGTGCAATGAAAAAGTGTTAAAGTAGCACAGATATGCCATGAAAAAGTGTCGAATGCCACGAAGAAACATCCCCGTGGCACATTTTTATTTTGTTTTTATATCAGAATATTTTTTTAATTTTTCATAAACTAGGTAGTTTATAGTACCTGCAGGGAATTTACCATTTTTGTCTTTCTTACCAGCAGGAACACCTGTTAAAACCTCAATTCCTTCTTCAATAGTTGATATTGCATAAATATGAAATTTCTTATCTTTAACTGCATCTACAATTTCATCTGATAATTGTAAGTTATCTACATTTTGAACAGGAATCATAACTCCATGTTCTCCAGTTAAGCCCCTCATTTTACATATTTGGAAAAATCCTTCAATTTTCTCATTTACACCACCAATAGGTTGTATTTGACCCTTTTGATTAACTGAGCCAGTAACAGCAATAGACTGATTTATAGGTATTTCAGATAAACTAGAAAGCAATCCATACAATTCTGTACTAGAAGCACTGTCTCCATCAACTCCGTTGTATAGTTGTTCAAAGCAAATACTTGCAGTTAAAGCTAATGGTATATCTTGTGCAAACATTTCTCCTAAGTAACCTGATAAAATTAATACACCTTTTGAATGTGAAGGGCCGGATATTTCAACTTCTCTTTCAATATTTATTACGCCACTTTTTCCTGAATAGGTATTTACAGTAATTTTTGCAGGTTTTCCAAATGTGTAATCACCTATTGTCATAACTGTAAGGCCATTTAATTGACCTACTTCATAGCCAGTGGTATCTATTAAAAGCGTATTTTCTTTTATCATTTCTAAGTATTTTTCATCATATTTTTTAATTCTCTCAATTCTTTCTTCTAATGCTTTTGTTATAAATTTTTCTGTAACAACTTTTGATTTTGATATTTTTGCCCAAGTTGCAGCTTCACCAACTACTTGTGTAATGTCATTAAATCTGGTTGAAATTTTATGTTTGTTTCCAGATAGTTTACAAGAAAACTCTACTAGCTTTGCCATAGCACCTTTATCTAAGTGAGGAAGTTCTTCTGCTTCGCAGAAACCATGAACAATTTGAGCTAATTTATTTACATTTTCTACATTTACTTCAGCATCTTCTTCAAATTCAACTTTTATTTTAAACAGTTTTCTAAAATCAGAGTCCATTGATAATAATGTTTGGTAAATTGCACTGTTTCCAATTAATATGACTTTTAAGTCAAGAGGAATAGGCTCAGGTTTTAATGAAACTAAAACCATAGAAGAACGTTGATCTGCAGTGTTTTCTATACTTAGTTCTTTAACTCTTAAAGCCTTTTTTAAAGCTTCATAACAAAGCCCATTTTGTAATAAGTCTTTAGCTTGAAATATGATGTATCCTCCATTAGCTTGTTGCATAAGACCTGCTTTTAGCATTGTATGGTCAGTTTTTAGAGCACCATAATAGTTTTCATATTCTAAAGAACCAAAAATATTGTGATAAGAATAATTTGAATCCATTATAACTGGTGCACCTTCACGGTTTGAATTGTCTACAAATAAATTAACCCTATAATTTAAACATGGGTCAGGCCTTCTTTGCTGTGGGTTAGGTTGAGCTGGAGCATTTGGATTAGGCTCGTCTTCTAAAAATAAAGGAATATTTTTTAAAACATCTTGTTTTACAGCATTTAAAAAGTTGTTTATTTTTTTATTTCTTTTATATTTTGATTTTAAATAATTAATATGTGCATTAACTGTAAGTAGTGCTACATTTGATTGCCATTCTGATATTTTTTTATCAGATTGACGCTCTATTTCTTTTATTTGACTTATTACATTCATTATTTGTTCTTGAACATGTACTGATTTTTCTTCATATTCTTGCTTTAAATTTTCATCTAATTTTTCAAATTCTTCTTCTTCTATAGCTTTTCCATTTACAATTGGCATCATGTAAATTCCATTTTGAACAGCTTTTACTTGAAAGTTGTATTTTGATGCATCTTCATTTAACTTGTCTAATAAAACAGAACGTTTAGCTTCAAATTCTTGCTTTATTAATGCTTTTTCTTTTTCAAAATCATCATTATTAAATGTGCTTTTTATATCTTTTCGAATTTCTTTTATAAATCCAGCCATTGATTCTTTAAATTCTTTTCCTTGTCCTGCAGGTAATTCAACTGCTATTGGTTCATTTGGATTTTCAAAATTATATATATAACACCAGTCTGATGGAACTTTTCTTTTTAATGCAATTTTATCTAAATAGTTTTTAGTATACATAGTTTTTCCAACTCCACTAGGACCATCTAAATAAATATTATATCCTTTTACATTTACTTGAATTCCAAACTCAAGAGCTTTTATTCCACGCTCTTGACCTATACCAGTTTGAATAGGTTCTAAATCTTTAGTTGTTTCAAAATTGAACATTTTGTTATCACATGTGAATTTTAAATCTTTATAATTTAATTCATTTTTATTTTTCATTTGTTCCCTCCATTTTTTTCTTAGTATAACCAATTTTTCTTTATTTTATATTAATTTATATAAAAAGTAAAGTAATTTTAAAAATAATATATAAGTTGAAAATTATGTAAAATCGTGTTATAATAAAAAAGTAAAAATAATGTATAATTTTTTATTTAGGATCTAATAGATGCTAAATACTAAAAAACATGAAAGGGGTTATTAAAATGAAACTACGGTTGGAAATTGTTTGCAAAGAGGATACTTTTGTACTAAACTTCGATTCTGATACAGAAGATATAAACATTTTTTGCAATAAGAATCAGGTTCCAATTAAGCAAATGAAAGAAGATGATTCTATAGATATCAAAGTTAATGAGGCTGAAGTAAATATAGAAACACAACTTTCAAAAGAAAGCTCAAAGACTTCAAATAAGTCTGAAGAAAGTATTGTAAATGAAAAAACTCAAAGTTACAAAGAGTTAGAAAGCAAAGAAACTAGTGACAAATCTCTTAACTTAAGAGAAATATCTATGCAATGCAGTGACTATAAGGAATTTATTAGAAAAGTAGTAAAGAAAATAGGTCTAGGAAAAAATGAGGAATTGCTTGATGCAATAATGAATGTAGCAGTTGAACAAAGTGTATGTAACTCTGAAAAGGTAATAATATGGAATGATATATCACCCATATTATTTGATAAGTTTGAATGTTTAAATACTAGAAAAAATATGATATCAAGAGAGATAAAATTAAAGTGGAATATTAAGTTTATGAACTTAATACATCTAGTAATACAATATTCAAAAGCAATTATTGCAAGTAAAGAACTAGCAATACAAAAAGAGGAGTCTAAGAATGAAGAAATTGATGAGGAACAAGGAGAAATTGCTGAAAAAGAAAAAAACTCTCTTAAAAGAGTAAGAATGCAATTTATGCCTGAAATTCCATTTTTTGAAGAAGTGTTAGGAGGCATAGACAAAACCCAGAAAATACAAGATAGGATATATCCTATATTAGAAGCAATGGGAATTGAAAAAGTACCTCAAAAGAAAGAAATTTTTGATGTAATAAATAATGCTATAAGAAAAAAAGACATAAAGGCATATATGGAAATTATACCTTTGGAAGAAAGGATGGATACATCAGAATTTATTAATAAATTTATATCCAAGTATAGTAAAAATTTAATAATAGAAAGTGTTTTTTTCATAAAAGAATTACAAAAAGTTCTTATAAATGAAAACGAAATAGAGTAATGTTTTTTTGAAATGTAAAAAGTCTTTAGATATATCTAAGGGCTTTTTACATTTCAAAATTAATAATTTATTACCACTTTAATTAAATAATAACCAAAATAGCAACTAAAAATGTAAAATATTATTGAAAACATTGAAAAACGAGGAAATTTATGATAAAATATAGATAATTATTTTACAAAAGAACAAAATAAAATTAAAAATAAAGTAAAATAAGGAATGTGATTAAAAATGAAAAATTATAGTAGAGAAGAATTAAAACAACTATTAAAAAAATACAAAGTAGAAGTAATATCAGCAGAATTAGGCATACCAATGAAACAATTAGAAGAAATAAAAAATGATAATAAGCCTAAAAATAAATCACAAATGCAAAAAATGAGAGAAAAATATAAAGAATTGTATTTAGAAGGTAGTAGTGATACAGATAAAAAAGTAGTAGCTATAAAAGAACAATCAAAAGAAGAAAGCGAATTAATTGATTCTGTAATTGGATATATAAAAGCAGTAGTAAGCCAAATGTATAATGGAACAAAAAATGAAAGAAGACGTGCAACAGTTTTGATTATGTCAAAGCTTGAGAAAATTAAATCTTATGACTTAAATTTAAATCAAGCCGAAGCACTAATTACAATGCTAAATGGTAAACAATTTGTAAATATAAGTTTAAGTAACAGAGACAAAATAGAAGGAATATTAAAGGTATACAAAAAAGATTTATACATAAAATTAGCTAAAAATCTTGACATAGAACAAGAGAAAACTCAAGACATACAAGAATTGAGAAAAATGTTAAATAAATTACCAATTTCAATGACACAAAGCAATTTAATTATTGGTACAGTATATACAAAAATTACAAATAAAATTAATAAAATTCAAAAACAAGAAGCTATGAAACGAGTAAATACTGTTTCAGAAAACATAGAAAAAATTTTACAAGACTTATCTCAAGGAAAACTAGATATACAAGAAGCAAATAAAATAATAGATGAAGAAGCAAAAAAGAGAATGCAAAACAAAACAAGAAAAAAATTTGCATTAACACAAGAACAACAAAGAGAACAAGTTTTAATGCAAATAAAAATAGCATATAGAAACCAACCAGAAAAATATTGTGTGCAAAATCCAGAAAAAATGTTAGAACAGATGCAAGAATTATATAATGATAATACTACAAATCAATCATTAGTAGTAATAATTGACAACTTAATTTCAACCAAAAAATTTGAAGAAGCAAAAAGCATACTAAGAAAATATTATGGTGTAAATAAAAACAATATAGAATATATAAATATATATAGAAAGATAAACAATGCAGAAATTAGTGATTTAGTATTAAAGGCATTAAAAACAGAAGGCACTATACAACAAGAAGAGCAATATTTTGAAACAATAAAACAGGGCATAGAAAAAAGAGAAATAAAACTAAGTCAAATATCTTTAGGAAAAAGTAAAAATGGCTTAAAAACTATAACCTTAGAAGATATATGGGAAAAAGAGCAAGAATATAACAAAGATTAATTAAAAAATATTGTAATATATAATAATTTGATATATAATAATAAACGGTAACATGTAGAAAATTTTTAAATAAAAATAGGAGGGTGCATCCAGTGAAAATCTCAATACAGAATCTATTTCGGCATGAGTGCCAGAACTATGCTTATTATATTAATGAGCAGGAAAAGTTAAAAGAGCGATATATAAGATGTCAAAGTAAACTTAAGGAATTAGAAGAAATAACAGAAGCAAACGGCAGAATAGTTGAATTTATCTCTTACATAAAATCAACTGTCTTTCAAAAAAGAAAGGAAAAATTAAATTTACCTTTACAATTTGAAAGAGTTTTTGAAGGATATAAAGAACAAGATTTTACAGAAGAAATTGAGAAAGTAAAAGATGCAATAGATATAATCGATTTTTTTGCAATAATGGTTGACAAAAAAATTAAAGATTGTAGAACATGTTTGTTTGAATACATATCTTTAGCATCAGAAAAAAAAGAAATGTTCTCATTTTCTAATGAAGAAAAAAAATTTGAAAGAATCTTTATAGCCTATTATGCAAATGGTACGCACTTTCAAGAAAATAGGGATGTAATAGATATTAAACATTGCCCGTTTACTGAAGAGTTTATTAGAAACTATACCGCACCAACTCATGATGCAGAAGCATTAAGGTGGTTCTGTAAAAAAGCACAGCAAAATAATTTTTATTAAAAAAATAAGCAGGAGAGAAGTAATTAAATCTTTCCTGCTTTTCTTTTTATTCTTTATTAGTAATTTCTTCTAAATCTAAAAGCTCTTGCCATCTATCATCAACTTCTTTTTGAAAATCTTCTATCATCCATTCATTACCAGGTTTAAACATATGTCTAAATCTTTTTTGAGGTTTCAAAAATTCTTCAACTGGCAATTTTTTTGCTGGTTTATAATTTATTTTATATTTACCATCAATAACTTCATACAAAGGCCAATAACAAGTTTCAACAGCTAACTTATTAATTTGCATTAACATGTCAGTAGGGTAACCCCAACCTCTAGGGCAAGGAGTCATAATATTTAAAAATGTAGGACCTTCTGTATATATAGCTTTTTCAGATTTTTCATATAAATCTTTAAAATTCATATAACCAATAGTTTGTGCTACATATGGTAAGTGATGACCAACCATAATTTTAGTTAAATCTTTTCTAGATTGCATTTTTCCAGGAATTACTTTTCCAGCAGGAGAAGTAGTGGTATCTGAAAATTTTGGAGTTGCAGAAGAACGTTGAATACCAGTATTCATATATGCTCCATTATCATAACATACATAAACCATATCATGTCCACGTTCCATAGCACCTGATAAACTTTGAATTCCTATATCATAAGTTCCACCATCTCCACCAAATGCAATAAATTTTGTTTCACCACTTTTTGGTAATTTTCCTTGCTTTTTCATAGAACGATAAGCAGCTTCTGCACCAGATAAAGTAGCAGCAGCACATTCAAAAGCTGTATGTATAAAAGAATCTGTCCATGCTGTATAAGGATATATAAATGTAGAAACTTCCATACAACCAGTAGCATTTGCAATTACTGCATGGTCTTCAGGCTTTAATGCTCTTAAAACCATTCTAGCAGCAGGAGGAGCGCCACAACCAGCACACATTCTATGTCCAGCAGTAAATCTTGAAGGTTTATTTCCAACTATTTCTTTTACATTATAAGGCATATTAGTTTTCCTCCTTTCTTAATCCAAAATATCTATAAGGATTTTCTACATTACCAGTTTTTGCGATTTCTAATAAATCTCTATAAACTTTTTCAATATCATCTGCTTTAGTATCTCTTCCACCAATACCATAAATATAATTTACAGTAGGAACTTGTTTTTTGTTAACATACATAGCTGATGTAACATCTTCAAATAAAGCACCGCCAGCAGCATTTAAAGAATCAGCTTTATCAAGTACAGCAATAGCTTTTAAATTACTTAGTGCTTCTGCAATTTCCTCAGTAGGGAAAGGTCTAAATACACGAAGTTTTAAAAGACCAGCTTTAATTCCTTCATTTCTTAACTTATCAACTACAAATTTTGTAGTTCCAGCAGTTGAGTTCATACAAACAATTGCAACTTCTGCATCATCTAATTTATATTCTTCAAAAAATCCATAGCTTCTGCCAGTCATTTTTTCAAAATCTTTTGCAACTTCTAAAATGACTTTTTTAGCATTTCTCATTGCATCAGCTTGTTGAACTTTGTGTTCAAATAAATAACTTTGAACATCTAAAGGTCCAATTGCAATCGGTTCATTTTTATTTAATAAATAATGTTCTGGGTGATATTCACCAACAAATTCTTTTACTTTTTCATCTTCTACTAATTCAATATTTTCAATTGAATGTGAAGTAATAAATCCATCTTGACAAATCATTAATGGAAGTAATACATCTTTATGTTCTGCAATTCTGTGAGCCATTAAAGTATTATCATATGCTTCTTGGTTATTTTCTGAAAATAGCATAATCCAGCCACTATCACGAACTCCCATTGCATCTGAATGGTCATTGTGAATATTTAATGGACCTGAAACAGCTCTATTTACTAAAGATAAAACAATAGGTAAACGCAAACTAGATGCTATATAAATCATTTCCCACATTAAAGATAATCCATTAGCAGATGTAGCTGTCATTGCTCTTGCACCAGCAGCTTCAGCACCAATACAAGCAGACATAGCACTATGCTCACTTTCAACTGCTACAAATTCTGTATCTACTGAACCATTTGCTACAAATGTTGAAAAATATTGTGGAATTTCTGTAGAAGGGGTAATAGGGAAGGCAGCAACTACATCTGGATTAATTTGTTTCATTGCAGTAGCAGCAGCTTCATTACCACTTAATCTTTCTCTTATACTCATATTTATTTCTTCCTTTCTATTATTAGCTTTCTTCTTTCATTTCTATTGCATTAAATGGACATGTTTTAGCACATACTCCACATCCTTTACAATAATCATAATTAAAATCTTTTCTTAAACCTTCTTTTGTTACTGGTATAGCATCATCTGGACAAACTGGGAAGCAAAGTCCACATTGTTTGCATTTGTCACTTAAAAAAACAGGTCTAACACTTCTCCAATCACCAGTTTTAAAATCCCTTGCATTACCAGAATTATATATATTACCACCAATAGTCATTTTTTCCATTGGTGTATTTGAATTTATATTTGTCATATCTTTTTAACCTCCTTAAGAGCCATTTCTAAAGCTTTCATATTACCTTCAATAACTTCAGGTTTTTTAGCAAATTTATGCTTAAAAGAACCTTGCATATCTTCTAATAAAGCTTCATCTGTCATAATTTTACTTACCTTTACAATTGCTGCAAGCATTGGTGTATTTGGAAAATATTTTCCAAGAGCTTCTTGTGATATTTTTCTAGCATCTATTGTATAAATATCTCCTTTATAACCTTTTAGTACACTCTTTAAATAATCTTCAGACCTAGTTGTATTAATTACAATTGCACCTGTTTCTTTTAATCCAGCTGTTACATCTACAGACTCTAAAAGAGTGTCATCTACAACAACTACATAATCAGGTTCATAAATATTACTATGAATTGTAATAGGAGAAGTGCTAATTCTGTTATATGCAGTAATAGGAGCTCCCATTCTTTCAGGACCATATTCAGGAAAGCCTTGAATATATTTACCTGTATTAAATGCAGCATCAGCAAGTAATAATGATGCAGTTTTTGCACCTTGACCACCTCTGCCGTGCCATCTAATTTCTATTAAGTCTTCCATCTTTTTAATTACCTCCTTTTTCATTTTTATCTTTTCGTTCTTTTTCTTTTGGAATAACTATATGTTTTGGTTTTTTATCATGGTCTTTAGGTATTGCAGATTTTATATTATCATATACAGGTGAAATATCTAAAGTTGAACCATCACCAGATACTATTTCTAAATCTTTCTTATCTTCCATATCATACCTCCAATATTAATTTAAAAAAATATTATCATATTGAAAGTAAAAGTGCAAGAAAATTTGTAAAAAAATATGATATGTGATGTTTGATTTTATAAAAAAAATATGATAAAATGTAAAACATAAATATTTAGAATCAAACAATATGAAAGGACTGAAAAATGTGGAAATTGAAAAAACAAAAGCTATAATAGAAGCAATACTATTTGCAGCAGGTAGAGCAGTAGAAATAAATGAACTTGTCTTAGTATTAGAGATAGCAAAAGAAGATATAGAAAATATAATAAGAAAAATGCAAGAAGAATATAAAGCAGAAAATAAAGGAATAGAATTAATAAAAGTAAATAACATGTATCAATTATGCACAAAAAAAGAATTACATGAATATATATATCCAATATTAGATAAAAGAGCAAAGCCAAACTTATCAAATGCAGCATTAGAAACATTAGCAATAATAGCATATAATCCAAAAATAACAAGAGCAGAAATAGAGGCAATAAGAGGTGTTTCAGCAGATGCATGTGTATATAAATTATTAGAATATGGTTTAGTTCAAGAAGCTGGAAAATCTGATTTACCAGGTAAACCAATGTCATATAAAACAACAAATGAATTTTTAAAAATGTTTGGATATACGTCACTTGAAGAACTACCAGAATTACCAAGATATAAATTAGATGAAAACCAGCAAATAGTAATAGATGATTTAATAGAAGAAGATGAAAAAGAAGAAACAAATAAAAAAGAAGAAATAAATATGGAGGCTCCAGAACCCGCAAGGGAAGGCTAAGAAGAAAATAAATTAAAAGAAAACGAAATAAATTTAATAAAGAAAGTAGAATATCATATCTAAATATAATAATGAAAGGAAAATGAAAAAATGAGTAACAAAAAAGAATTTGTAAAAGAAATAGCAAACATAGATGAAGATTTTACACAATGGTATACAGATGTGGTTTTAAAGGCAGAATTAGCAGACTATACAGAAGTAAAAGGATTTGTAGCAATAAGACCATATGGATATGCAATATGGGAGAAAATACAAGAATATACAGACAAAAAATTTAAAGAACATGGAGTAAAAAATGTTTCAATGCCATTACTTATTCCAGAAAATTTATTAAACAAAGAAAAACAGCATGTAGAAGGTTTTGCACCAGAAGTAGCATGGGTAACTGTTGGAGGAGAAGAAAAACTTGAAGAAAGAATGTGCATAAGACCTACATCAGAAACACTTTTCTCAACAATGTATTCTAAATGGCTAAATTCATGGAGAGATTTACCATACTTATATAATCAATGGTGTAGTGTATTAAGATGGGAAAAAGAAACAAGACCATTTTTACGTTCAAGAGAATTTTTATGGCAAGAAGGGCACACAATTCATGAAACAGCAGAAGAAGCAAAACAATTTACAAGAGACATCTTAGATATATATGTAGATGTAGTTGAAAATTTACTAGCAATACCAAGTATAAAAGGAAGAAAAACTGAAAAAGAGCAATTTGCTGGTACAGAAGCAACTTACACAGTAGAAACATTAACACATGATGGAAGAGCACTACAAAGTGGAACTTCACACTATCTAGGACAAAACTTTACAACCCCATTTGATGTAAAATTCCAAAATAGAGATGGGGAGCAAGAATATGCATATCAAACATCATGGGGAATAAGCACAAGACTAATAGGAGCAGTAATAATGTCACATGGAGACAATAGAGGACTAAAATTACCACCAAAAGTAGCACCAATACAAGCTGTAATAGTTCCAATAGCACAACAAAAAGGAAATGTACTAGAAGTAGCAGAAAAATTAAAAGAAAAATTAAGCAAAAAATTCAGAATTGAGTTAGACAAAAGAGATAACTACACAGTAGGATATAAATTCAACGAATGGGAAATGAAAGGAGTACCAGTAAGAATTGAATTTGGACCAAAAGAAATAGAAAATGGAGAAGTAATACTAAGCAGAAGAGACAACTTTGAAAAGATAACAGTAAAATTAGAAGAAATAGAAGAAAACTTAGAAAAATTACTAGAAGATATACAACAATCAATGTATAACTCATGCAAAAAAAGAATGGAAGAAAAAACAACAATTGCGTACAACATGGAAGAACTTGAAAGAAACTTAAATGAAAATCAAGGATTTGTAAAAACAATGTGGTGTGGTTCAAGAGAATGTGAAGATAAAGTAAAAGAAAGAACAGGAGCACCATCAAGATGTATGCCATTTGAGCAAGAACATTTATCAGACACATGTGTATGCTGTGGAAAAAAAGCAGAAAAAATGGTAGTTTGGGGCAAACAATATTAAAAAAAGTGTAGATTATAAGAGAAAGTAGACACAATTAAAAAATGTATATTATAAAGTGAAAGTAGACACAAAAAATAAAGTGTTTACTTTCATTTTATAGTTTCAATTATAAAAAATTAAAATTTAGTTAGATAAAAATAATTTCGAAAAAATAAGAAAAGAAAAACTTAAAAAATAGAAAAGAAAAATTTATAAAAACACTTGCAAATTTTTCCATTTTATGATTTAATATATCTTAAATTTCAAAAAATTATTTTCATATGCATTTTAATTACAGCAAAATAAAATTAATTCTAAAAAAATCCAAAGTGAAAAAGAAAAAAGGGGTAAAAAGGCTAAAAAATTAACCTTTTATTAATAATGCTAAAAATAAGGAGGTACATATTGAAAAAATTTACATATATGGACTATATAAAAGCTATACACAATTTAAATTTAAATTCAACCTTAAAATTTAATGAAGAAAATACAAATTACATAATAAACAAAGACAATAAAGTAAAAAAAGACTACATTATAGAAATATTAAAAAATAAAAAAGAAATGGCTTATTTTATTAACAAATTTTTAAAATTTAAAGAAAAAATTTTAGCAGAAGAATTAATACAAGTAAAAAATAATGCAATACAAAATAACAACAATTTAAACACAATTATATATAAACAAAAAGGAAAAGAAATATTTTTTTTAGTAGCACATACAAAAGAAATAAAAAAAGAAACATCTTATATTATGCTAAATAACAGTATAGAAATTTTGCAGCAATGGACTAAAAATAAAAAAAATAATGGTAAAAAACCAATAGTAATACCAATTGTCTTATATACTGGAAAGAAAAAAGTAAAAAATGTTGAACCTTTAAAATATAACAGTATAGGAGGTTACGAATTTGAAAATTTTGAAATGACATTTGAGTTTAATTTAATAGATGCAAGAAATATACTAAATGAATATTTAGAGAATTTATAAAGAAAAAGCACTTCTTTCAGTAATTTAACATAAAATGTAATAGGCATATAAATTTTATTACTGAAAGGATGGTTGATATGGAAACTGTATTAGAAGTTAAAAATATAAGTAAAAAATATCAAAACAAAGAAGGAGAAGTTTTAGCACTTAAAAATGTAAATTTTAGAGTAAAGGAAGGGGAGTTTTTAAGCATAATAGGTCCAAGTGGATGTGGAAAATCAACTCTTCTTTCAATTATTGCAGGTTTAGAAGAAAAGACAACTGGAGAAATATATATAGAAGGAGAAAAAATAACAAAAATATCACCTAAAATAGGGTATATGCTACAAAGAGATTGTCTTTTAGAATGGAGGACAATATTAAGCAATACTATGTTTGGGCTAGAAATAAAGGGGAAAAAAGATAAAGAGTCAAAAGAATATGTAGAAGGTTTACTAAAAAAATATAATTTATATGAATTTAGAAATAAATATCCTTCAGAATTGTCAGGAGGTATGAGACAAAGAGCAGCTTTAATTAGGACATTAGCAGTTAAACCTAAAATACTGTTATTAGATGAAGCATTTTCTGCTTTAGATTATCAAACCAGAATAATGGTAACAAATGATATATATGAAATTTTAAGAAAAGAAAAAATAACAGCAATAATAGTTACACATGATATATCAGAAGCAATAAGTATGTCAGATAGAATTTTAGTACTTAGCAAAAGGCCAGGAACAATAAAAGATATTCACAAAATTAACTTTGATATAGAAAATAGAACTCCACTTACTACAAGAGAAAGCCCTAAATTTAGTATATATTTTAATACTTTATGGAAGGAGCTAGGTTCAAATGAGTAAATTAATAATTTCTGATGAAAGAAAAAAATATATAAAAAAAGTAAAACGAAACAAAAAATTAGTATTATTAACACAAATAATATTATTAATACTATTTTTAGGAATATGGGAAATTCTAGCTAAAAAGCAAATAATAGATAGTTTTATAACAAGTCAACCAAGTAAAATTTTTAAAACTTTTATGAGTTTAGGCTCAGAAGGTTTATTAAAACACATAGGAGTTACAGTTTATGAAACAGTTGTAGGATTTTTACTTGGAACAATTATAGGAATTATAATTGCAATAATTCTATGGTGGTCAGAATTTTTATCAAAAGTTTTTGATCCATATTTGGTAGTTTTAAATAGTTTACCAAAAGTAGCATTACGGACCAATTATAATAATATGGGTTGGTGCTGGTACACCAGCAATAATTGTAATGGCAATTGCAATTTCACTTATAGTAACAATTTTAGAAAACTTAAATGGTTTCTTAAGAACAGATAAAGAAGTTATAAAAATGGGAAAAACCTTTAATGCAACTAAATGGCAGATATTAACAAAAATAGTAATACCAGCTAATTTATCAACTTTTATAAATTCATTAAAAGTAAATATAGGGTTATCTTTAGTTGGTGTAATATCAGGAGAATTTTTAGTTTCAAAAGCAGGACTTCGGTTATTTAATTGTATATGGAGGGCAAGTATTTAAACTAGATTTAGTAATGACAAGTGTAATAATTTTAGGAATTGTAGCTGGAATCATGTATTTAGCAGTATTATTACTTGAAAAAATGATTAAAAAATCAAAAAGGATGTCTTAAAATATTTACAATCTAAAAAGCATATGATATAATTCAAAAGAATAAAAACATAAGAGGTGAATAGATTGAATCAGATTTTAAGCATAGAAGCGGCTCAAAAAACGAAGAAAAGAAAAAAGGGTAACAATTCAGGACCAATGCCAATAAAAAGTGTACTAAAAATATTTTCAATAACACTAATAATATTTGGTATATTTATGGTAGGAAGCGGCTCATATTCAATGTATAAAAATTCACAAATAGGAATAGCAACCAAACCAACAATATCAGTAACAACTCTATCAGAAGGAGAAATAATACTAAAAATAGAACACAATCAAGCATTAGCAAAACTAACATATAACTGGAATGAAGAAGAAGAAATTGAATTAAACGTAAATGGAAAAAGAAATGTAGAACAATCAATAGAAATACCAAAAGGAACAAATGTATTAAATGTATATGTAGAAGATATAAATGGTCAAGTATCAACATATCAAAGAACATATACAATAGAAGGAGACATAACAATAGACATTACAGCAGAAGGAAACAACATAAAAATATCAACTGAAGCAAAAAACGGAATAGCATATTTAACATACAGATGGGATAATGAAGAAGAAGAAAAAGTAGAAGTGCAAGACTATACAAACGAAACCAGTGTAGAAATACCAAAAGGAGAGCACACATTAACAGTAATTGCAGTTGATTATAATAATCAAACACAAACAGAAACGCAAAAAGTAAAAGGTGTTACAAAGCCAACTTTAGAAATAAAACCAGAAGGAGCATCAAACTTTGTTATAAAAGCATCTGATGAAGAAGGACTAAAAAAATTAGAAATAACAAGAAATGGAGAAAACACTCAAACACTTGATATAAATGGTGATAAAGAATTTGAATATAAAGTTCCAATAGAGGAAGGCGAAAACAGACTTGAAGTAACAGTTTACAATGAAAGTGATTTAACAGAAACTGTAAAAGTAAAAGCAAACAAAGCAAAAAAATAATTAGCAATAACGATATATAAATACAAATACCTCCTATAAATAAAAATAGGAGGTAATTTAATAAAATGGAGATAAAGATGTTTATTAAAATATATGAATTATTAACATATTTTATTATATACTCATTTTTAGGGTGGGTAATGGAATCAGTTGTTAGAACTTTTATAGAGAGAAAACTAATAAACACAGGCTTTTTAAGAGGACCATATTGCCCAATATATGGAATTGGTGCAATTATAATGTTCTTATTTTTAGAAAAATTTGAAAATAAGCCAATAGCACTATTTTTTATAGCCATAATTGTATTAACTAGTTGGGAATATTTTGTTGGATTTTTGTTAGAAAAATTATTTAAGACAAAATACTGGGATTATTCAGACCAAAAATTTAATATAAAGGGAAGAATTTGCTTAAAAAACTCAATTTATTGGGGAATTTTAGGTATATTATTTGTAAAATATATACATCCATTTATAGAAGGGCTAATGCTTAATGTAGATAATGTATTAAAATATTATTTAACAGCAATAATTTCATTAGTAATGATGGTAGACTTTATAACAAGCATAATAAAAGTTAAAAATATAAGTGCAACACTATCAAAAATAGAAGACTTAAACAAAGAAATAAAAGAAAAACTAAAAGAAATAACATTATTAAAAGAAAAATTAGAAAAAACTGCAGAAGAATCTACAATAGCAGAAAATATGCAAAACATGATAGAAAAATTAAAAGAAAGAAGAAGAAAAATCATTTTACGATTATACAAAAATGTATATAGACTAAAAAAGGCATTCCCTGCTATTAATACTAAAGAAATAACAGAAATTTTAAACCAAAAAATTGAAATAAAGAAAAAAGCAAAAAAGACTTGAAATAAATAAAAATTTTTGTAATAATACAAATAGATTAACAAAAAAGTTTATAGGTAATAACTAAAAAACCTAAATAAAATAAAAGGAAAAATAAAATGATACAAGAAATATATATAATAGATGATGATGATTCTTCAATTATGATATTTAGAGAGCTATTTAAAAATGACCATGAATTTAAATTTATAAGTGTAAAAACAGAAGACATAGATATAGCTTTAAAAAATATCCCATCATTAATAGTAATAAATGAAGATGCAATAGACAGAGACGTAGTTGATTTATGTAAAAAAATTAGGAAAGACGAAGATAACACCATAACTCCAGTAATTGTAGTATCTTCAAATGGAAGTAAAGAACATAGAGTTAGGATTTTACAAGAATCAATAGAATATTTTATAAAAAAACCAGTTGATGAACAATACTTGTATCACACAGTAAAAAATTTGAACAGACTTTTAGCAAGTAACAGAAGAATTAGTCCACTAACAGGTCTACCAGGAAATGTCCAAATTCATGCAGAACTAAAAAAGAGAATTCAAGGAAAAGAGCCATTTTGTGTATTATATTTAGACTTAGACAATTTTAAGGCATATAATGATGTTTATGGATTTTTAAAAGGTGATGAAATAATAGAATTTACAGCTGAAACTATATTAAAACTAGTTCATACAGATGAAATAAGTAATACTTTTGTAGGGCACATTGGAGGGGATGACTTTATTGCAATAGTACCAGGAACTAATTGCGATAAATTATGTCAAAACATTATAGCATATTTTGATAGTAACGTTAAAAAATTTTTTACAGATGATGATATTGAAAAAGGTTACATAGAAGTTGCAAATAGAAAAGGAATAATTGAACAATTTCCTTTAACATCAATTTCAATTGGAGTAGTAATTTCAGAAGTAGGCAGATTCCATAATATTTTGGAAATTGGAGAAATTGGAGCTCAAGTTAAGCATGCTGCTAAATCTGTAATGGGTAGTAGTTATGCAATAGATAAAAGAAGTTTAGTATAATAAAAAAGATAGAAAACACAAAAAAGATGCTGCTAAAAAAGTAGCATTTTTTGTTTTCTATTTTTTTTGTTATTATCATGAATTTAAACAATTAAAAAAATGAACGAAAAAGGTCAAAAATTGTCAAATTTCATAATATTTCCAGTTAAAATAAGATATTTTAAGTTGACTGTTAATAAGATCATATGATAAAATGAAAGTGATTGAATATGAGAGCATAGGAGGTGATGTGATTGTTTTTACAGTTCGTTTAAAAATAGTTAAAAATTAAAGAAAGGAGAGTAGGTCTATGGAAAAAAGACTTTCAGAAACGGACAAAGAAAAAATAAAGAAAATTGCAATCATAATTGCAATAATATTACTTCTTCTAATAATATTATTATTTTTCTTATTATACAAAAAAACATATGAAGTAACATTTGATAGTAATGGAGGAAGTGAGGTAGCTTCTGTAAAAGTAAAGGAAAATGATAAAGTAGAAGAACCAGAAGATCCAACTAGAGAAGGGTACACATTTGTAGGATGGTATTATTTAGATGAATTATATGACTTTGACTTACCTGTAAAATATGATATGACTTTAAAGGCAGAATGGGAAGAACAAGGAGATGCAGAAGTTGAAGGAATATCATTAAATGCTACAGATTTAACTTTAGCACTAGATGGTACAGCAAATTTAGTTGCAACTTTGCAACCAGAAGATGCAAAACAAGTAAAATTAATATGGACTTCTAGCGATGAATCAATTGCAACAGTAGATGAAAACGGTAATGTTAAAGCCTTAAAAGAAGGAACTGTAACAATCACTGTAAAAACAGAAGATGAAAAATACACAGCAAGTTGCACAATAACAATATCAAAAGAAACAGAAGAAGTAACAACTGAAGGAACAGAAGAAGGAAATGCTGGAGAAACAGCACAAACAAATACAAGCGATAATAACAAAAAACCAAGTACTTCAAGCACACCAAGCAATCCAAGTAGTCCAAGCACACAAGTAAACCCAAGCACGCCAAGCACACCAAATACACCAAGTACACCATCAACTATTGAACCATCAAGTGTAAGCATAAGTGGAGCAAACTCTGTAACAGAAGGTAGCAGTATATACTTAACAGCAACAGTATATCCAACTAATGCTACAAATAAAAATGTAACATGGAGTAGTAATAATACAGGAGTAGCAACAGTTGACCAAAGTGGAAGAGTTACAGGTATAAGAGCAGGAACTGTAACAATAACAGTTACTACATCTAATGGAAGAACAGCTACATACACAGTTACAGTAAATGCAAAACCAGCTAATTATTCAATAGTATTTACTAGGGTTAGACAAGAAGGAACAAACAATGTAATGCAATATACATATGTTGTATATAAAAATGGTAGCAGTTTTTCAGGATATTTAGGATTTAATTGTGGGGGTACTCAAACTAGAAAAGGAAGTACTTATGTTTCATTAAAATCAGAGCCTGGAACAGCATCACTAACATTAAGTGATGGAACAATTGTAACCGCAACAGTAACTTATCAAGGATAGAAAGGAGTTATAATATGGCTAAAAAATTGAGTAAATTTATTGTACTAACTATTATATTACTATTTGCATTCACTGTACCAGTATTTGCTAGAGAAGTAACAGTAGATGATTTAGACTCTCAAATAAATGATTTACAAGAAAAATACAAAGAGCCTATTGATTCATACTATATTATAGGCAATTATGTATTTACATCACATTACAAAATAAATACAAGAGATATAATGTTAGCTGCAAGAAGCATCCAAATGAGTGAAGAATACAGTGGAAAAAGTGGTGAAGATGTAAACAACTTTTTAAAACAAATGACAATTCATGAAGTTGAAAGAACATTTGATGCCAAATACAACCCTACAGGATGGAAAGTAATAAAAAACTTTGTAGGTGAAACAAAAATAACAAATGAAACTAAATTAAATATTCGTTTTATTGACTACAGTTATTTAAAAGACCTTTTCAAAGTAGAATTTGATTTAGGTGAAGGAAAATTTGCAGACAATAAAACATACATCACTGTAGAAGAAGATGGAAAAATAAATGAAGCAGACATTACAGGAGAAAATAGACCACTACTACAAGGAAAACAATTTAAAGAGTGGGTATATACAAAAGATGGAGAAGACCAAAAATGGGATTTTAACACACCAATAACAGGAAATATCACATTAAAAGCAACATGGTATGACGAAGTTAACACTGACGAATTATTAAAACAATCAATTAGCAAAATACAAAGCACAGACTATGGTGCTGAATTTAAGGAAGGAACTATTACTTATAACATATATGATAAAAATAAGAAAAATAGTGAAATAAAAGACACAGGATTAGTAGGAACAATTAGAGATATTTTAAAAAATGAAAATGTAAAATCTTTAACTATTTCTTATGATGGAGAAACATTTACTTTTGACAATGCTGAAATGTCTAATTCTGACAATGAATCTGAAGCATATAAAAAATTAAAGGAATTATTAGCAAAAGTAGCAGGAGAAGGTAAAGATTTTAACAGCATGGTTCTAGGAGATTTAGTAGGAAAAGAGTTAACTTTAAGTATTAACTTAGACAATACTAAAGCACGTTCACAAAATGATAAAGAAGCAGAAGAATATAAAATTAAATTTTCTTATAATGCACAAGCTACACTAGGAATAGAAATTCCTGAAAATGATAAAACAGATTTAAAAAATAAATTTAATTATACACCAGAAAGTACATATGAAATAAAAGGAGCAGATGGACTTTATACAGTAACTGGTGGCATATCAAAACAAACAGGAATTAAAGGCTTTGGAGCTACAGAAAAAGACGGATACTATTTTGCTTATACAATAACACTAGATGAAGGTGTAGATTCAAGTAAAGTAAAAGTAAAAATACCAAAAAGTGACAAAGCTGAACAAGGATACAATGAGGCAACTTTTGATGCTGGAACAAAAACACTAACAGTTTTAATGGAAGTTGAAGAAGACGAACAAGTTAAAAATCGTGACATTATAGTTGAAGTTGAGGGAGTTCAAACAAAAATAAGAATAGACTTCTCTAACTTAGAATTAAGAAAAGCTTCAACAACTGAAGTAAAAAATGGAAGTGAAGATGAAAAATTAAAAGAAGCTTATGGTTGGGAAAAACCAAATGGATATACAGCAGATTTTACAACTACTGGAAACACAGTAAAAGTAAAAGGCTTAATTCCATATTCAGATTCTTGGAGTGCAGGAAAGCCAAATCCTTTTGCAGGGGAAGCTCAAACAGGTTATTATCTAGCACTTACAATTGAAACAACTGAAAATCATACCGATGAAACAACAGTTAAATTTACCAATGGATATAATGGTGATGACACTGTAATTTTAGGAAAAAAATTCGATGAGCAAAAGAAATTATATGTATTAAAACATTTACATTTAGATGATGAAACTAAAACATTTGACATTGTAATTGACATAGATGGAGATAAAACAGAATATAATCCATATACAATAACAGTAGATTGGAGCGAATTGAAACTCCAAAATGATTCAAACTCAGGTAGTGATTATGCACCAGTTGATGCAAATCAAATTGCGCCAGAAGATAAAGATACATTAGAAAAAACTTGGGGATTTGATTTCTCTTTAGATGAAATAAATTATACAGTAGCAAGTCAACCTGATCAAGAATCTTCTCATACAGGATTAGAAGGTACTGTAAAACAACAAAAATTAAATTCATCTGCAGGCTTTGGAGAAGAAGAAGGATATTATGTACCAGTAAAAATTACTATTCCTACTGAAAGTTTAGCAGAAGAATATAAAGACAAATGGACAATTTATATAAAAGATGGAGAAGGACAATATATTGAAAAGAAACCATCTGCAACTGATTATACAAATGGTTATATAGTTGTTTTATTTAAAATGAAAGACGGAAAAGAAGGTATTCATTATAAAGTTGACTATGATGGCTCAACAGGAAATGATTATTTAATATCAAATGAAATAACTATAACAACTGACTTTACTTTCTTAACTGAAAATAAAATAACATTTGAATACTTTGATGAAACAACCGGAACAATAATCAAAAAAGAAGAAACAGTATATGAAGGAGAAAAATTTGATGATTCAATAGCTCCACAATTAGGAAGCTATACATACCATAAATTCGATTATTGGTATGATACATCAAAAAGTTCAGAAAATGGATTTAATTTTGAAAATGCTACCACAGGAAAAGACCAAGATATTACATTAAAAGCTCATTGGACAATTGATGTAGATTCATTCTTACTTGCTGTAATTAATGACTTACAAGATTCAGAATCATCAATTTCAGATGACTTTTCAGAAATATTTGAAGTTTCTAAAATTGATAATACAATTAAATTTAAAGTAATAAGCGAAACAGCTTTATTGAGTGATATGGATAGAACATCTATTCCAGGAACAATTGCATATTTACTTCAAAGAGGAGAAATACAAGATATTACTCTTGCATTTGGAGGAAAGAAAATAGTATTTACTAAAGATGGAACAAATGACCAAATTCAAACTGCTAGTTTAGATTCAACTGGTAGTGCTTTAAAAGAGAAGATTCAAGCAGGAGCAAAATCATTATTCCAAGATGTATTAAAAAGTGAATCTGCTGATGAAGCAACAATGACTTTGAAAAAAATGGCTGTAGATGATAGAAAATTTACATTAACTGTAGGAAAACTTGACGATTCAGTTCAATTAAAAGAAGGCGCAGAAACTGAATATACTTTTAACTTTGTAACTGACGTAACAGGAGTTAAAAATAAAGCTGAATTAAAACAAGCACTAAGCAATAAAAATATTACTAATATTAATATTTTAAGCGATATTAATGTTGACGAAATTATGAATGTTAGTCAAAAAGTTGTAATAAATGGAGGAACTGACCATCATAAATTAACTGCTTCTGGTGTTAATACAATATTTAATGTAAAATCAACTGATGTAACTATTGAAAATATTAAATTAGCAGATGCTAAAACACCAATAGTTGTAGAAAGTGGAAAATTAACAGCAACAGGATTAACTGTTGAGGGCGAAGCCACAGAAGCTGCTATTGAAGTTAAAGATGGTGCAGCATTAACAGTTTCACAATTAACTTATAATGGTGAAAATTATGAAAAACCTGCAGTTAAAGCAGGAAAAGAAAGTGCAAAAGTTGAGTTTACAGACAGTGAATCAAAACCTGCAACAAAACTTGTAGAAAAAGAAAAAATAGAAAAATATGAAGACCAAGTTGTGAAAGATAAGATGGGTGACACGAAAGCAGTTGATATGAGTTACAATTATTATAATTATTACAATAAAAAAGAGAACGCAAAAATATACACAACTACTTTCCATAACCATGAAGCTAGATTAATGGCCACATTCGTAAGATACAATTATTATGGAGAAAATGCAAAACCATATGACCAAGATCCATTTGAAGTGTTTAAATCATTTAATTATGATGGGGAAACATATACATTGATAGGATTTGCAAATAGTAGAGACAAAACAGTCAACTTTAACTATGACGGAAATCTACCAGATGGTGTAATTGCACCAGAAAATGTAAAAGCTACTTCTGATAATTATTATTATGCAGCTTATAGTGTAAAATTAAAAGACAAAGTAACAAAAGTAACAAAAGCAGATGACCTTAAAAAAGCAATAGAACAAGAAGATATTAGTGAAATATATATAGATACAACTGATGAAATGGATTTAAGCACAGAAGATATTACTATTAATAGAAAACTTGCAATTATTGGACCTTCTAGGACGGTAAAATTAAAAGTAAAAAGCATTAAAGTTACAGCAGATGATGTATTTTTACATAGATTAAATCTTGAATTTTCACCAGATGAATCTACAACTGAATTAATAAATATATCAGAACCTGCTTCTAAATTCACATTATGGCAATGTAACTTAAAGAATGTTAATGCAAGTCACAAAGTAAATGATGCTATTAAGTATTCTGGAACAAAAGCTACAGTTGATGTTAGGTGGAATAACTTTTATGCAGATAATATTAACAATACTTTTATTAACGTTGATTCTGCATTAGCAGAAGTAACAGATATTTACGGAAATACATTTAAAAAATTAACTGGAGAAAATGGCAAGAAGAGTGCAATAACAATTAAGAAATTTGACACAACTGCTAAAATGAATGGCGATGATGAAACTATTAGAATTGCAGCAAATACTTTTGATAGTAGTGATTATGCTATAGAAATATTAAAAGATGCATCAGATGGTAATGAAGCAGATATATCTCTAAAAACTTCTCAAGATATAGAAATTGCTGTTAGATATACTACAGAAAATAAAAATTTTGGAAATATAAGAATTCATCATTCAGAAGATAAAAGAAAAATAACGATAACTTATATTAATGAAGGCGGAACAACAAGTGATACATTAACAGATGGTACAGGAGTTCAATTAATTAATCCAACTGCAATGCAAAATATCCAAGTTCCAGAACAAGCAACTGTTGATGGACTAAAACTAAATGGAAATACTTATTCAGGAATAATAAGCCAAAGTGAAGACGGAAAATTCTATTTACCAGTAACACTAACATCAAATGATTTCAAAAATAACGTATCAACAGTTAAAGTTACAAACCCAAATGGCGAAGAAACAACATATACTTACAGTTCAAGCAGTGAAAACGGAATTGCAACAGTAAGTAATGCAAACACAATGAAATTACAATTAGAAGCAATAAAATCTTCAAAAATAACAGGTAATAATGGAAAAGTATACAAACTTGAACTAGATGCAGATGGAAATACATCAAATGATTATGAGATAAAAGAATACACAATAGACTATAGTGATGTAGAAACACTTGAAGAAAAAATCAACCAAGCAGCAAAAGCTACACTTGAAGCAAATAGCTTTACTGTAAAAAAGAATAATAAAATAAATGGTTATACTGAAGAATTTACTTATAAATATAATGCTAACGATGGTTTAACTTATTTAAAAGCAGAGGAAGATAATGTAGAAGAATATACATTCTCAGCAAAATATGCTGGTGTAGATTCTAGTAAACTTAGTGTGGTTGCTAGAAAGAGAAAAGACAATGAAGAAGATAGCAAAGTATATTTAAATGACTGGGTTTATGTTCATCCTCAACAAGTAGGTCGTGCTATTCATGAAGTTACAATGTTAACTGATGTAATGGAAGATACCAAAACTTCTATAAACGCTATTGATACAGTAGAATTAGTTGAGGGAAAAGAACATAATTATACAGTAAAATTAAACGGAGATAAATATACTGACTGGGTAAAGAACAATTATCGTTTAACTTCAAAATATACTATTACTGAATGGGGGAAAACAGTATTAGTAGATGTAGAATTAGATGAAAATGATCAATATATCAAAAGCATAAAAACACATCAAGAAAGTTCATCAAATACATTTGATGTTACTTTTACAAATGTTAATGATACTACCATAGAAAAACCTATAGAATTTTTAGCAAAAGACGGAGAAGAACTAACAGAACAAGATATTAAAGAATTCTATGAGAACGGAAAAAAATGGTGGGATAAATACATTCACGAAAATGCATATACTCAACAATAAAATTATTAAGGTGTGATGAAAAACATCACACCTTAATTTAAGTAACAGGGGACAAAATGAAAAAGATATTATTAAATTTCAGCATTGTGTGCTACTGGGACGTTTCTATTTAGCAAAATGTGCTAAATAGGAACGTCCCAATGGCATAATTGTAACCTTTTTTATAAAAATAACATTATAAAGGTAAGACGTCTAAAAAATAAACAAAGGAGATTTAAATCTAAATTGGAAGAAAATAAAAAACTAAATATAGAAGAAACAATAAACAATTACAGTGGATATATTTATACAATAATAAAAAACTTAAGCAATAACAAACTATCAAATGAAGACATAGAAGAAATTATTTCAGATGCATTTTTTATTTTATGGAAAAAGCAAGAAAGAATACAAGATAAGTCAAAAATAAGTGCATATTTAGCTGGAATTGTTAAAAATTTATTAAAGCAAAAGCAAAGAAAAATCAAATTTGATGACGATATTTGTGAATATGAAAATATTTTAGCATGTAACGAAAATATAAATGAAATACTTGAAAGACAGCAAGAAACTCAAATAATAGAAAAATCATTACAAAAGATGAAAGAAGAAGATAGAGAAATATTTAAAAAATTTTATTATGCTGGAAAAAAAGTTAAACAAATAGCAGAAGAACTAAATATAACAGAGTTTAAAGTAAAAACAAAATTACATAGAATAAGAAAAAAGTTGAGAAAAAATTTGTGTGAGGGAGGATATGAGCATGGAAATTGATGAATTAAATAAAAAAATATTAGAAAAAGTACAAAATAAAATAGCAATATCCAACTTCAAAAAGGAGTGTTCAATAATGCAAAAGAGTAAATTATTAAAAACAGCTGCAACATTTATTATATCCATTGGACTTACGGCAAGTATGGTATTTGCAGGAAGCATAGTATATGAAAAAATATTTAAAAATCCTGAAAAAATAGAAAACTTTCTTGAAGAGCTAAAAGTAACTCAAGAAGATTTAGACAGCATCATTTCTAAAGAAGAAGCAATAAAAAGTGCTAAAGAAGCAATGCAAAGGTTTGGTATAAACATAAATGAAAATGACATTGTAAAATCTGAAGTAATAAAAGCACCAAATTACGATAAAGTAAGTTATAACATATGCACATCTGACGGAATAAGTGTAAATATAGATGCACTTACAGGAAAATTTTCATCATTTAATATAGAAGAAAAATATACAGTTCAAGAACTTGAAAAATTAACAACCACAAAAGAAAATATACTAGAAGTAGCAAAAAATAAGATGAAAGAATATGGTTTTGAGGATGACTACAAAATATCTTATGTTTCAAGTAATAATCAAAGTGAAGAAGAAAAATCATATTACTGGTATATTTGGTTTTCAAAAGAATATGATGGATTATTTAATGAAACACAAAGCGTTTCAATGACTATAATACCACAAGTAAATGAAGTAATAATGCTAAGTATAGAAGATGAGCCTTTTGATAATAATGAAGTGGTTGTAACAAAAGAACAAGCAATAAATACTGCAAAAGAAAAAGATAATATTATTAATACAGAAGGTTTTATAATAAAAGATATAAGTGCAGAGCTAGCAATAAAAAGGATGAATCCATATGTGTATTTAAAAGAAAATGGATTAACTAATGGAAATGAAGTAAAACAATTAGAAGATGGTACTACTTTAAGTTATAATACATATAAACTTAATGGTAAGGCAAGAAAAGTTTATGTGGTAGAAATATCTTATGAAAATAGAGAGTTTGGAAAAACAAGAAAATATTATGTGGATGCTACTACTTGCGAAATTATTGGAGGAGAGAACATATAATGATATTATTTGTATGTTGATAACTAAAAATATAAACACATAATTAAAAAATGTAGCAATTTAGAAAAAATTATGTTAAAATACCAATAAAATTATAAATATTTACAAGAAGTGAGAAAAATGAATTTTAGGAGAATAATATGAAAATAGGTATAATATCAGACATTCATAGTAATATAGAAGCTTTGAATAAGGTTTTAGAAGAATTTGAAAAAACAAAAGTTGATAAAATATTATGTTGTGGAGATATAATTGGAATAGGAGTAAATCCTGAAGAAACAGTACAAGAATTAATAAAAAGAAAAAACATATTAATATCAGTAAGAGGAAATCACGAGCAATATTTATTAAAAGGCTTGCCTAAACAAGTTCATGATGATAAAAGAGGAATGAGTGATTCTGAAATTCAAAACCATAAATGGATTCATAGCAGATTAAGTGAAAAATCCAAGGCATTTATAAGTGAATTACCAATATCAAAAGAAGTGCAAATTGAGAATAAAAAAATATATTTAGTACATTATCCAACTAATGAGAGTGGAAAATATAAAAAACATATAAAAAATCCTACTATAGAAGAAAATGAAGAGATGTTTAAAGAAATTGATGCTGATATATATTTATATGGACATACACATACTTTTAATGTTAATAATCAAAATGGAAAATGGTATATAAATCCTGGTTCATTAGGATGTCCAGGAAAGAGCAATTTAGCAAAAGCAGGAATTTTAGAAATAAATGGAAACAAAATAGGTTTTAAACAGTTGGAGATAGGGTATGATGTTAATAAAGTTATAGATAAAATAGAAAAAGCAAAGTTTCCATTTTATAAAGAAATATTAAAAATTTTTTATGGACAACTATAAATATTTTGTAGATAAATATAATTAAATAAAAAAATTTATTATTAGCACATAAAATTTCATATTAATTAATATTGTGTATAAAAGGTAAATAAAGTATTTCAAATAATTAATGAAATATAAAATTGCCAAATACACAATATTTTTATTTAAAGAAAGGAATGAATTTTATATGTTTATAATAAGTAAAAAGAGAATAGAGTTAATTTTATCATGTATATTAATAAGCATATTAGCATTTTCATTAAACATATCAAATAAACCAAAAACAAATGAAAATATAATAAATCAAACTAATATGGAAAACTCAGTTGAAACAGTATCAACTCCAGTATCAGGGAAAACAGTAGTAATAGATGCAGGGCATGGAACACCAGATGAAGGTGCAGAAAGTTCATCTCGGAACGACAGAAGCGGAAACAAATCTAAAAATTGCATTAAAACTACAAAATTTATTAGAGCAAAGTGGATGCACAGTAGTTTTAACAAGGTCAGATGAAAATGCAATATATGATTTAGACAGTAAGACTTTAAGGCAAAAGAAAATATCAGATATAAGAAATAGAGTTAAAATAGGAAATGAATCATCAGCAGATATTTTTGTTTCAATTCATCTAAACAAAATTCCACAGCAACAATATGATGGATGGCAAACATTTTACAAAAAGGGAAGCGAAGAAGGAGAAAACCTTGCCAAACAAATTCAAGCAAATTTAAATGATGCAATACAAAAAGAGAATAATAGAGTTTCAAAAACTATAGATAATATATATATAATAAAACATGTAGAAATTCCAATTACTATAGTAGAATGTGGATTTTTATCAAATCCAGAAGAAGAAAAACAGCTATTAGATGATAATTATCAAAACAGACTTGCTTGGGGAATTTACAATGGAATTACCGATTATTTTTATGAAAAATGATTTTATATAATATTCTAAATGTATTTTAGATTTAATTAAGTATAATACTTAATTAAAAGTTAAGGTAAATTAAATATAGCATAAAATAAACGATTATGCAACATTAAAAATAAAAAAATTTTACAAAAAATAATAACAAACTAAAACACTAAAAACTTAAAAAGTGCTAAAAAATAGTACTTTTTAAGTTTTTAATATTTTAATTAAGTATTATACTTAATTAAAAAGTTAAAAAGAAGAAAAAAACAAAAGAAAGAGGTCGATATATCAATGAAAGAAAAATTAAAGAAAAAGGCAGGAATAACATTAATAGCATTAGTACTAACAATCATAGTGTTATTAATCTTAGCAGGAGTAAGCATAGCGACGTTAACAGGAGAAAATGGAATATTAACGAGAGCAAGCAAAGCAACAGATGAAACAAGGGCAGCAAGTGTGGAAGAAGCAGTAAACTTATGGAAAATAGATTATGAAAGTAATAATTATGGTTCAAGCACTACAACTCAAGATATAAAAGAATTAGTAGAGGATTTAGTAGAGCAAAAATTATTAACAGAGAATGAAAAAGATGAAATATTAGGAAATGCAAGTAAAGATATAGAAGCAAGCTATCAAATAAAAATAGGAGAAAGAACAATAAAATTTGCAAACGAAAATTGGGATGGAGAAAAGAAAGTAAATGCACCAGTATTAAAATCAGGAATGACGCCAGTATATTGGGATGACTCAGGAAATGAAATAAAAAAAGGCGATGAAGGATTTGATGAAAGTCAATGGTATGAATACAAAGCAGCAGAAGGAGAAGGAGACAATAACAAAAGTAGATGGGCAAATGCAAAAACAGAAGATGATAGCTACTGGGTATGGATACCAAGATATGAATATAAATTAACACCAAAAGGAGAAAGTGAGACAGCGGGAAAAATAGAAGTAAAATTTATACCAACGACAGTAACAGAAGCAGATACAGAGAATTATAGAGTACACCCAGCATTTAAAAATGGAAGAAGTAATAATTATAAAAATGGCGAATGGGATAGTGAAATCTCAGGAATTTGGGTAGCAAAATATGAGATGGGACTAGAGGAATGGAATGAAGAAGAATCAAAATGGAAAGCAACAGAATTAACAGGAAAAACAAATGAAACAGACAATGTAGGAGATTTAGCAATAGAAGAAGGAAAAAGAAGAGCAGTAAGTAAACCAGGAATATCATCATGGAGATTTATAAGTATAGGAAAATCATATGATAATAGTTATAATTATGATAGAAGTAAAGAAAGTCACTTAATGAAAAACAGTGAATGGGGAGCAGTAGCATACTTAACCCATAGCCAATACGGAAGAAATGGAAAAGAAATAACAATACATGATAAAAACTTTTACACAGGAGGAGCAGAAGAAGCAAATTCAATAACAACAAATAAATTACAAAGTACAACTGGAAACGAAAGCGGAATATATGACATAAGCGGGGGAGCATGGGAAAGAGTAGCAGGATATATAACAAACGGAAATCCAAACTTAAAAACATATGGCTCAACAACAGTATCATTCACATTAGTAGCAACATTTACTAAAGATACAGAAGGTTACAAAACATTAAATACCAAATATTCAACCGTATATCCATTTGATACAAGTGATACTCAACAAAAAAACGGAGAAGCATATAGCAATGCAAGTACATCAGAATCAAATTATGGATATGGAGATGCAATATTAGAGACATCTACTGGACACACAGGATCTACCGGCTGGTTCGGAGATTACTCTTGCTTTGCGGTCACTAGCACTCCGTTCTTCATACGTGGAGGTAGTAAAGGCGATGGTACCGGTGCTGGAGCCTTCACTTTCCACATTACCAATGGCCATCCTTGGTACTCCTATGGTTTCCGCACTGTGCTAGTGTGCGAGTAATACTTTAAATTATGACATTGCTACTGACGTAGGAATATAAAAATGTAAAAAAATGTAAAATTTTAAAAAAGCAACAAAAATGTAATAAAAAAACTTTTAATTAAGTACAATACTTAATTAAAAGTTAAGACAAATTAAATATAGCATAAAATAAATG
>CANRPI010000012.1 GCA_947632475.1 uncultured Clostridia bacterium
TGATGTCTATTTTTTTCTTGAAAAATTTTTTTGTTTTTTTTCAAAAAATGCTTGACTTTTTATAGTTGGTCTTTCTTTTATATAAGACCTTATATCAAATAACATTTAGTTTCTATAAAAATTTTATGCTGCAACAAAGTTTCTGATAATTTCTCCGTTTTCTGCAATAATAGTTGTTGCTTGTCTTAACATTTGATCAGCTGCTTCTTCACCACTATCTCTAAGTACTCTTGCATAAGAGTTATTATATAATTCACTACCGTCTTGCATAAGTGTTTCTAAGTCCACACCTTTATTATTTGATGTAACTTCCATATATTGCATAAAGTCTTGTAATTGTTGTAATGCTTCCATATCTTGCTTAATTGCTTTTGATGCTTTAATTAAATAAATGGTATATCTTATTATTTTAGATATTGTTCTTATTGTGCATTGAATTGCTACAATTATAAATTTAAAAATTCCTGTTAATACATTTATAATTGCCTCTGCAATACCACCACCACCAGCTGCTGCTTCGATAATTCCTTTAGTAATTTCCCAAAAAGCTGAACCTATTGGCTTAATAGCAACTAGTAAAGAACCTCCTATCATAGCACAAATTACTGCAACCACAGCATCTTTTTCTGATATTCCTATACTAGCACCTAATATTACTCCTACAAGTGTTAATATGTATTGAATCATTATCTTATTTTTATCTTTTTTTAATTTATCTTTGTCTTCTTCGAATAAAGCTTTACAGCAATCATAACAAAGATTTTTTCCTTTATATTCTCCACCACCTACGGCACAACTTTCAGCACAATCTTTACATATAGCTTTTCCACATCTTGCACAATGTCCTACTGCTGGTTCATTTTGATGATGATAACATACTTCTCCTGTTGGATTAGCGTTTTTTGGTGCTTCAAAAGTTGGTATTTCATCATCTTTACTTGGTGGTGTGAATGTTGGTATTTCATCTACATTTTCTTTTACTTCTTCATTCTTTTCTTTTACTTCCATATTATTCTCCTCCATTAAAAAGATATATCATTATATTTTTGTACTACCTTTATTAATTCCTGTACTGTTTGCTTAGTATTGTTTAAAGTAGGTACTGGTTCTAATAATTTTGTTCTTAAGTCTCCAATTGCTTTAAAAAACTCTCTTCCTCTACTATCTGACCAATCAATTTCATTAGTAAAATCAACTAATTCTTTATTTAAGTTAAATATGTACTGTGCACTTGCATTTATAAGATTTTCCATTTCTTCTAATGAACGTAATGATGTATTTACTGCCATTTTTCAATTCCTCCTTTTTAATATTTAACTTTAATGTCCAATTTTATTGTATTCCGTGATGTATTTCTTTATATCTTTTAGCTTGTTTTCAATTGCTATAATATCTAATCTCGATGTACGCAATGCTTTTAAACTATCATTCATAGATTTTTTTACTCTTTCAAATTGAGCATCGTTCCATTGTTTATTTATTGTGCTACAATTAGTTTCAAAGTTATTAATAATACTTGCTGTTCCATTTAAAATTTTATTGCAAATTTCCAAAGCTTTATCTACAGTTTTCTCATCAACTGCCATATTTTTACCTTCCATAATGTTTTCATCTCCTTTCAATATTAAATTTATGTGTAAAATAAAAAACTATGTATTTAAATACTCTTGCACATATGAAATACATTTTTCAATATTAGAAAGAGTATTACTGCTATTTTGTACTGCTTTTTCTTTGAATTTTTTTGAAACTTCTGATAAATTTTCAAGACTTGATTCTAATTTTTCAGCAGCAGTTTTCAAATTTTCTAACTTTTGTATTGATTTATTAAGTTCTTTTTTTTCAATTTCTAAATCATTCTTTTTTTGTGATAAATTTTGCTCTAATTTTTCTTTTATGCTTGTTTGCTCTGAAATATTTGAATTTACTTGCATTTTTTCTTTAGATAATTGATTGTAATTTCCTTCTTGATAAAAAATTTGACTTTGTATTTGTGAAATTTGACTTTCAATACTACTTATAGTGCCTTCGTCTTGGCAATTATTTAAACTGCTTTGTAATGATTGTTTTATTGAATTTAATTTTGAAATTTCGTTTTGAATTGCAATCGTATTTGCTTCGATGTTTTGGACTTTTCCTTTTAATAATTCAATTTGCTTATTTGCACCTATTATATCATTTTCAATTTCATTAACTTCATTTGTGATTTTTTTTACTTTTGATTCATTTTCTATTACTATTGTTTGTTGTTTTTTTACTATTTCTTTATATTCTTCTTGTAATTTTTGTATATGCTCTTTTTGTTTTTGTGCTGTTCTCTCCATATTACTTCTAAATTCTATTAGTGAATTTTGAACAACTTTTAAACCTCTTTCACTAACTTGCATTTTCTATTCCCCTATATTGTTTTATTATATTATTTTTTTATTTTTCATAAGATGAAAACAATTCTATTGCTTTCTCACATGCTTCTCCTGCGTCCAGTAATTCTCTAGATTCTTTAGCAACACTTTGTATTGCTTTTGTTAATTCTTTAAATTTTTCATCTTGCCATTCTACTCCCGCTTTATTTATACCTTGGCTCAATGCCATTACATGAGTTTTAAATTCTTCTATATCTTGCAATACAGGTTTAGAATTTTTCATAAAATCTCCTTTTTTCTCATAAAATTCCGTTAACATCTATATTTTAACATAATTTCCAAAATATTTCAATACTATTTTTTAAATTTGGTCACAACTATTTTTCAAATTTGTGCCACTAAGAAGCGTCTTTATGTGGCACATTATTTTATTCTTTCAAATAGTGGATTTATGTCTTTTAGCTCTATTGATTTGTTTATTATAATTTTTTTCCAATCATTTATATTTTCTATATCTAAGTATTTCTTTATTTTATTTGATGTTTCTGGCATTACTGGCTCAAATAAATTTGCTAAATTTGCTATTATATTTGCACAGTTGTATATTACTTTTTCAAATTCAGGCATGTTTTCTTTATATAATACCCATGGCTTTTTGTCATCATAATATTTGTTTCCATATTCTACTAAGTCTATTATTTCTTCTATTGCTTTTCTGAATTCTAGATTTTCTATGTTGTTTGAAACGTTTTTATAGGTTTCTTCTATTTTTTCTTCTATCTCTTTGTCTATTTCAGATACTTTTATTTGCTCTAATCCTTTAAATTTTAGTGTTCTGTTTATAAAGTTTCCATATTTGTTTACTAGGTCAGAGTTATGGACAGTTTTAAATTCTTCTGTTGAGAAGTTTCCATCTTTTTTTTCTGGTCCATTGCTTAAAAAATAATACCTTATTGAGTCTATATCGTATTGCTCTGTTAAGTCTAATATTGTTATGCCATTTCCTTTGCTTTTTGAGATTTTTTCATCATTTATGTTTAAGTATTCACAAGATACCATTTTATCTGGTGTTTTCATATTTTCATTCATTGCATATAGTAATGCTGGTAAAATGATGCTATGAAATATTATATTATCTTTTCCATGTACCATGTATATTAGTGCATTTTCGTTTTCTTTCCAGTAGTCTTCCCAGTTTAAGTTGTGTTCTTCACAATATTTCATACTTGCAGTTGTGTATCCTAATACTGCATCTATCCATACATACATTTTTTTACTTTCATAGCCATCTACTGGTATGTCTATTCCCCATTCTAAATCTCTTGTTACTGCTCTGTCTATTAAGCCTTGCTTTAGGTATTTTAAGGTCTCATTTTGTGAATTTTTTCTCCAATATTTGCTTTTTTCATTGTAGTATTTTTCTACTAATGGTTGTAATTTTGATAGAGCAATATATAAGTTTTTATTTGGTTTTTCTATTACTTTTGTTCCACATTCTTGACATTTTGCGTATTTTATTAGTTCTTCTATTGTTGGTGTATATCCACAATCACATTCTTCTCCTTTTGTCTCATTTCCACAGTTTGGACATTGTAATATTAGTTCTCTATCTGCTAAGAATTTATTACATTTTGGACAATATGGTTGTTGTTCTTCTTTCTCTATAATGTACTTATTGTCATATATTTTTCTAAATATCTCTTTTACTTTTTCTTTGTGATAGTCATCTTCTGTTTGTGTATATAAGTCATAAGAAAAATTCATCTTTTTAAATGTTCTTGAAAATTCTTCATTATAATAGTCTGATATTTCTTTTGGTTCTTTATTTTCTTTTTTTGCTCTAATTGTAATAGGAGTTCCATGACAGTCTGTTCCTGAAACATATAATACATTATCACCTTTTTTTCTATGATATCTTGCTAAAAAATCTCCTGGTAATAATGCTACTAAATGCCCTAAATGTAATGAGCTATTTGCATATGGCCATGCTCCACCTATAATAACATTTCTTTTCATTTTGTTTTCATTCCTTTCATTTTTTACCTTATTTATGTTATATCATTTTGTGCCAGAAGTGTCCCTATGGCACAAGTATGCCATTAAGAAACACCCCCGCGTGGCACATTATTCTACATCGTGTCTTGCAAGTATTTTTGCTGGTGTTTTTCTAAGTACTTTAAATAGTGGCAATAAACCAACTATTATGTTGAATGCATAAACTAATAATATACTTATTCCTACGGTTTTAAAGTTTATTATAAACATTCTATCTACATATGGTATTTTAGATACTTGTCCTAATATGTATGACATAAGTATTATTCCTGGCATGCTTGCCATGGTTGTTATTGATATTATTTCTCCTACAAACATTTTGTATATATCCCTTTTCTTTACTCCTATTGCTCTTAATACCCCTATTTCTTTTATCCTTGATAAGAATGATGATCTTATCATTAAGTAAATTTCTATTAAAGATATTATTAGTATAACTGATGCAAATATTATTGCACTTTTTATTTCTTGTTTTTTGCTTTTTATATAATTTTGTTTGTCTTGTTCATATCTATCTATAATATTTAGTTGATATTCACTTTTAAATTGAGATAGTACTAGGTTCTTGTCTTTTGGATATATCATAAATCCATTGTTTTTTGAAATAACATTATATTTTACAGTGTTGCTATTTACTAAATAGTCTTGCCTATTTGTTTTGCTGTCATAATATCCAACTACTGTTAATTGTTTTTCATTTACTTTTTCATTTATTTGCTTGTTTAATTTCATTTCTTCTTGATTAATTTGATTTACTATTACTTCATAATCATTTTGTGGCATTCTTCCTTTTGTAAGTGTTATATCATCTAAATACAAATTATAATCTTTAATGCTTGTATTAGTTTCTTCTTGCCCTGTAAAATACATTCCCATTCCAAATTGACTTTGTACTGAATTGTTTAGTATGTTTATAAATAGATTTTTATTTACATATATTGATTCACTACCATTGTTGGTAAATCCTACTATTTTAAAGTCTTTCATATCATTTATAGTTACTATTTTATCAAGCAATTCATCTTCACTTTTTATTCCCATGTTTGCAAATGATGAAAAACTGTCGTTTAACATATTGTTTATAATTCTTTTATCTATTACAATTTCATACTCATCTTGTGGCATTCTTCCTTGTATTAATGATTGCTCATTAATTTTATCTATACTTACTAATGTACCAGATAATTCAAAAGAGTAATTTGACATTTGATAATACTTATCCATTTTTATTTTAAAACTTGCTGTGCCACTTCCGTGGTAACATATAATCTATATTTTCTAGACCTTCATATTTTAGATAATCGTCTACATTTACTTTTGCCATGTCTACTTGTAAATAATTTTTGTCTATTTTAATATAGTCTGATTCTTTTATATTAATTGTTCCTGCAATGTTACTTACACTATATACTACAAACATACTTGATGCTAGAAATCCTAATAATAGTATTTTCTTTAAGACACTATAATTTAAAATTCTATTAAATCCATTTTTTATTGATTTTACAATTCCATGTATTGAACTATATCTTATTTTATATTTTTTGTCTATTATGTCATCTAAGTTGTATTTGTATTTTTCGTATATGCTTTTATCAATTTTTTTGTAATGGCCATCAATTAATTCTATTGCAGAATTTTCATCTACTGTTTCTATTTTTCTATTTTCTGCTTGGATAAATATGTTTCCATTTTTTATTACTAATTTTACATCTATTTTTCCTTCATTTTTATCTGTATATACATTGATATTAAGCTTTTCGTCTTCTATATTATGCACATTTTCTAAGTCTTTTAAGTATATTTTATTATCTAATCTATATTCTAAAGATTCTTTTGTTTCGTTTTCATAGTCTTTTATTACTTTTCCATCTTGTAATTCTATTATTCTTGTTGCATAAAACTTTGCTAAGTCTACTTCATGTGTTACTAAAATAACTAATTTTTCTTTTGATATTGCTTTTATTATGTTCATTATTTCTAGTGAATTTTTGCTATCTAAGTTTCCTGTTGGTTCATCAGCAATTACTATACTTGGATTTTTAACGATTGCTCTTGCTATTGCTACTCTTTGCTTTTCTCCTCCTGATAACATTTGTGCTGGTCTGTTTCTATATCTATACATATTTACTGCTTCTAAAACATAATTAACTCTTTTTTGTATTTCTTTTTTGTTTTTTAGACCTATCATTCTTAAAGATAAAGCTATATTGTCAAATACTGACATGTTTTCTATTAGTTTATAGTCTTGAAATATGTATCCTATATTTAAATTTCTTATTTTATCAACTGTATTTGGTCTTCTTCTAGTTATTTTTTTACCATTTATATATATTTTTCCTCTGCTTACTTTATCTAGTCCACCTATTGCATTTAAAAGTGTAGTTTTTCCGCTTCCTGATTGACCTAAAATGGCAATTAAACCTTTGTCTTCAAACTCCAATGATGTATTGTTTATAATATGTATTTCGTTTTTTCTTCTTCTATTAAAATATTTATTTACTTTTTCTATTTTTATCATAAACTACACCTCCTCATTATATGTATTTATTGCTGTATTTTTGAATAATTTTCTAGCAAATTTTATTGATATTAATCTTGACATTAAAATCAATATTACATACATTAATACATATTCTTTTAGGTGTAAAAATTCGCTAAGTTTAGCTATATATTCCAAATGAATTACGTTTTGTTTTACACAATATATAAACAAAAGTAGAACAATATATGATAAAGTAGAGTTTATAAATAATTCTATATCTAATATTCTTCTTACATTTTTATAAGTTGCACCTAACATTCTTAATGTTGTATAATAAATGTTTCTTGATTTTAATATTATTCTTATAATCAAATATGAAATAAAGAATAATACTATAATTAAAACTATTGTTACTACTACTTTTATGATTTTTATGATTCTTTGATATATTTCTCCTTGATTTACTCTAAAATCTGTTACTTTTTTTGGATTTATACCTAGGTTTTCTAACTGATTCATTGTTTCTTCTATTTGTTTTTCATCTTTTACATATACACTTGATTGATATGATGGTTTATTAAATAGTGAGTTGTAATCATTTGTGTTTATGAAAATTGTGTATCTATTTGTATCATATTTGTCTTTTCCTGTTAGTTTTTTAAAATTGGATTTTGTATATGTATTTGTTATGCTTAAATTTAATTGCTCTTTATAGTAAATGTTTTCTACATTTATACTTAATGGTTGATTTTTTATTTTATAATTTTTAAATTGATATTTAAATTCGTCATCTACAACTGCTGTTCCACTTGGTACACTATCACTAGGTTCAAGTGTATATTGTTCATATTTATTATTCATAAATATTTTTAATGTACTGTAATTTTTGTTCATTTCACTTCTAAATTCATTTAATATGTTTTTTGAAACATAGAATTTAATTTCATAATTATTTTCTTCATTGCTATAAGTTCTTATACCTACTATTGTTATTTCTCTTACTGATTCATTAGTCCACGCATTTAGCCCTTGTGATTTTTGAATTGAAAATGTTTTGTTTAATACTTCATCTATTCTTTCTTTTATATAATAATGCTCTTCATTAATTTCTAAAACTATTTCATCGTCATTTTCTGGCATTCTTCCATAGTTTACGCCTTCTTTTAAATTGTTAATGTCTAACATGCTTCCATAGAAACTCATTTCGCCTTTTGCTATTGATACTCCACCATCTATAAATACATCATCTTCTACTACATAATCTACATTTGATAGTTTCTTTATTTGCTCATATTCTTCATCTGTAAATGATGTTCTATCTTTTTTGTTCATTAAAATTCTTTTTTCTGATAAGTCTCTGAATCCTACACTATAGCCTGATTCTTTTGTTTCTTCTTCTGACATTTGAAAACTAGAATATTCTGCAAGTATTGCAGCACTAATGAAAAAGAATACTGCAAATAATAATAAAAATTTAGATTTAATATTAAATGTATTTCTAGTTCCTAATCTATATTTATTGAAAATGCTTATATTATGATATTTGCTTTCTTCTGCTTGTGGTTCGTTTTTTACTTTTTTTATCTCTGTATTTTGTATTATTCTTCCATCATGCATTTTTACAATTCTTGTTGCAAATTGCTCCATTTGCTCTATATTGTGAGTTACAACTACTACTAATTTGTTTTTTGCAACTCTTTTTAGTATTTCTATAACTTCTTTTGCAGATTCTGTGTCTAAGTTCCCTGTTGGCTCGTCTGCAACAATAATTGGCGTTTCTTTTACCATTGCTCTTGCTATTGCTACTCTTTGTTTTTGCCCTCCTGATAGCTTTGATACTTTTGTATTTTTAAATTTTGTTAGACCTACTTCGTCTATTATTTTTAGTATTTTTTTCTTTACTTCATGTTTTTTATAGCCATTTAATAGTAAAACTAGTTCTACATTTTGGTATACTGTATAACTGTTAATTAAATTGAAACTTTGGAATATGTTTGCTATGTACTTTCTTCTATAATCTTCAAAATCTTTTTCTGAATAGTGACTTGTTTCTTGCCCATTTACATACATTTCTCCTTCTTCGTAGCTGTCTAATCCTGATATTACATTTAATAGTGTACTTTTTCCGCTTCCAGATTCTCCTGTTATTACAACAAATTCTCCGATTTTTAACTCTAGATTTACTTTTGTAAATCCTGTTGCTATAATTCCTTTATTGTAATAAAATTTTGAGACATTTTTTAATTTTAGCACTTATATTCCCCCTTTTTATTTGATTGTTATAAATGTTTTCAATTTTGCTTCTATTTTTTTATAAATATGTTTAAATATATCATATTTTATGGTAAATAATCAATATTTTTCAAGAAATTTATGGGATTTTTCGTTGCTGTTAAACAAAAATGAATTCCACCATTAAATAAATTATTTTAATGGTGGAATTCTCTATTGCTTTTGGCTATATTTCATTTTTACTGTTTTAATGTATATTGTGTATTATCTGGTTCTTGCATATCTTCATCTGTTACTGTTCCAAAAGAATATTGATATTTGGTTGTATTTTCTATTATTTCTCCATCTTCATTTACTTTTTGTATTACTTTTACTGGTAACCCTGTCTCTTTTTCTATATACATTAAGTTTTGCACTGTTCCTTCTTGATAAAGTACATTTGAACTAAATAGGCTTGATAGCTCATAACATTGTTTTCCGTCAATTTCTACTGTTTTTATACTTGTTACTATTGCGTTTAAAATTCTTTCTGGTAAATTAGTGCTATATGCAAAATTCATAATTGTATTGTAAGACGCAATTGGGGCTATTCCAGCTTCTAAATGTGAACCTCTTACTGGTGCTTCTTCTTCATAAATATACATTACTTTGGTTTCTCTTGCTTCTGTAAACATTTTTCTTTGAGTTGGATATATTATTTGTGTTACTGTAACTTTTTCGCCATCTTTGCTTGTTCTTTCTAATATCATTTTGTCTACATCATCTTTTATAAATCTTTCAATTGTTGAATTGTAGTCACTAAATTCATACATTGTTTTGCTGTAAATGTTTTTGTTGTTATTTTCATAGTCTGTTACTTTTTTGTCTATGTCTGCTAGTATTATTGCTCTTCTTGCTACAATTGCAATAGCTATCATTAGTATTATAACTATTACTATTAAAATTTTTTTCCATAATTTCATTTTTTTCTTTTCCATTTAAAAAACCTCCCATTTTTTATTGGAAGGCAACCTAGCTATCTTGAGGATTTTATCCTTTTAGACCTATGGCTTTGCGTCATAAACTTTCGTTTACTTTGCTTTTTACATCTATTTAAATTATACCACATTTTAGGCCTTTTTGCAAATTATATTCCTACACAATTATAAATTTTGTGGTGGTTTTTACTATATCAAATATTCTGGATTTAAACCTTCTAATTCAGGTATAATAAATCTCCCATCTTTTCTAATCAATACATCATCAAAATATATTTCTCCTCCACCATATTCAGGGGTTTGTATATTTACTATATCCCAATGTATATTTGACCTATTCCCATTATCACTTTCTTCTAAAGCAGTTCCTGGTGTAAAATGGAAACTTCCTTTTACTTTTTCATCAAATAATGTATCTCCTATTGGTCTTTCTACATAAGGATTTAAGCCAAAGGCAAACTCCCCAATATATCTTGCTCCTTCATCTGTATCTAGAATTTCATTTAATTCCTTGGTTTTTTCTCCCGCTTCTGCTTTTATTATCTTGCCATCTTTTAATTCAAAATATATATTTTTAAATGTTATTCCATTATAAGTTGTTTCAGTGTTATATGTAATATGTCCATTGCTACTGTATTTAGTTGGAGCTGATGCTACCTCTCCATCTGGAATATTAAATGTTCCATAATATTTTTCAGCTGGTATTCCTTTTACACTGAATGTTAAATCTGTTCCAGGTCCTATAATGTGAACTTTGTCAGTGTTTAATAGCAATTGTTTTAATGGCTCCATTGCTTTTTCCATTTTAGAATAATCAATAGTACACACATTATAGAAAAATTCAGTAAATTCTTCTAAATTCATTTTAGCCATTTGTGCCATTGTTTCGTTTGGATATCTTAAAATACACCATCTTGTATTTCTTACCCTTTCTTTCAAATGTACTGGAGTTTGATATATTCTATTATAGATTTCCATGCTTTCCTTAGAAATTCCATCTAAATCTTTTGGATTTGCTGAGCGAATTCCTATATAACAATCTACATCTTGCATTCTTATTAAGTCATATTTTCTATATGACTCTATTTGCTTTTCGCTGCAATTTAAAAGCATTTCTTTTAACACTTTATAATCTATAATATTGAATAATGGAATTGCACCAATTTCTTTTGCTTGTTTAATTAATTCAACAGCAAAATCTCTACAATCTGTTCCTAACATTTCTATTAGAATTTTTTCACCTTTTTGTAATTTCACAGAATGATTTAGCAAATTTGATGCTAATTTTGAGACCTTATTATCCATCTTTAATTCCCTTCTATTAATCTTTAATTTTTGTAATTTTATAAAATTCAGTCATATCAATGGTTTTATCTAATCAAAATCTGTCGTCACTACCTTAAATTCAATATCTTCCATATACGGAAAAATTTCCTTTACTCTTTTTAATGTTAACATTAAAGATTTAGGTTGTGGATTTTTTTTACTTTCTGTTAATAATTTTTGTGTGTAACAATTTTCTGCAGTTTTAAATAACAAATACCTATTTCCAACATATGTGTAATAAATTTGATAGCCATTTTTTAAATCAAACCACATTTTCTCAAAAGTATATCCTTCCATTATTTATTTCCTTTCTATATTACCTTGCATTAGCTCTTGGTGTTCCACCAAAATTTCTATAATCTCCACTATTAGTAGTATGAAATGCTTTTATAAATACCTGACTTTTATACTTTTCTACAAATGCATTATGTGAATTTTTTTGGTGTAAATTTCCTACATAACTTTCAAATTCTGATAGTATTTTTTGTTTTGTGCTTTCATCAGCATCATCTAATAATTTATATATTTGTTTGTAAAATGAGAAATCTAATTTATTTCTGCAGCACACTTGTGTGTCTTCTTTTACTTGATTACATATTTTAGTGCATTGACCACATTTTTTTCTTTTTACTTCTTTTTTCATTGCACATAATATTTGATCGATTTCTTTTTTTATAAAATCTTTTAATTCTTCTATCATTTCTACATTTATCATAACTAAGTCCATTGATTCTTCTAGTAATTGTTTTGTTTTGTCTTTTTTTGAAATAGTTTCTTTTATTGATTGTTTTTCTACTATTTCTAATATTTTATCAATATTTTTTAGTTGTATTTTTATTTTTTCTTTGTTTTGCATACTTAATTTAGTGAATGTTTTCATTTTACAAATGTGTATTAAATTTTGCAGATGACTTGTTAATATTTCATTTTTTAATGCTATATCAGCCAAATCATCATATATTTTTTCAATTTTTTCTTTTAATTCATTTTCTATTATTATTTCTTCTTTTCCATTAGAAGAGACACTTAAACTTCCTTTACTAAGTTCTTGGTTAAATATGTTATCTATATTTTTCTTAAGTTGGTCATAACATTTTTGTTTTTCCATAAATACTCCACCTATGTTTTATTTAATCATTTCAGCAAATTCTGATTCTGTTATTACCATAATACCTAATTTTTCGGCTTTTGTCAACTTACTTCCTGCATCTTCTCCTGCTAAAACATAATCTGTCTTTTTAGATACTGAACTTGACGTCTTTCCTCCAAATTTTTCTATTATGTTGCTTGCTTCTCCTCTTGTGTAATTTTCTAAACTTCCTGTTAATACAAATGTTTTTCCTTCAAATCTATTGTCTTCACTTGCTTCTTTTAAATTTAGCGTATTTACTCCCGCTTCTTTTAATTTTTTTATTAAATCTATTGTTTGCTCTTGCATAAAAAACTCTCTTATGCTATTTGCTGCAATTGGTCCAATATCATTTATATTACTTAATTCTTCAAAAGTTGCTTTTTGTAAATTTTCTATTGATTTATATTTTCTTGCCAAAATTTTTGACATTTTAGTTCCTACATGCCTTATTCCTAATGCTGTTATTAATCTGTATAAATCGTTGTTTTTACTTGCCTCTATACTATTTTTTAAGTTTTCTGAGAATTTTTTTCCATTTTTCTTTAAAGTTGCTATATCTTCAATTTCTAATGAATATATATCTGCAATATTTTGTATTAGATTATTTTCTAATAATTGCATAATTATATTTTCACCTAATCCATCTATATTCATCGCTTCTCTTGATACAAAATGTACTAAATTTCTATATAGCTTTGCTGGGCACTCTATTCCTGTGCATCTAATTGCTGCTTCTCCTTCTTCTCTAACTGCTGGTGCACCACATACTGGACATGTTTTTGGCATTTCATAATCTTTTTCTTTTCCTGTTCTTTTTTCTTTTTTTACTTCTACAATTTCTGGTATTACATCTCCTGCTTTTTGTATTACGACTGTGTCACCTATTTTTAGTCCTTTTTCTTTTATAAAGTCCTCATTGTGTAAGGTTGTTTTTGATATAGTTGAACCTGCAACTTTTACTGGTTCTAATATTGCCATAGGTGTTATTGCTCCTGTTCTTCCTACTTGACATATTATATCTTTTAAAATTGTTTCTTTTTTCTCTGGTGGATATTTATAAGCTACTGCCCATCTTGGTGTTTTGGAAGTTGTTCCTAATATTTCTCTAAATTTTAAATCATCTACTTTTACAACTGCTCCATCTATTCCAAAAGTTAAGTTTTCTCTATCTTCTCCAATTTTTTGTATAGCTTTTTCTATTTCTTGCATTGATTTACAAGGAATGCGTATAGGATTTACATTAAATCCTAATTTAGCTAAATATTCTAATCCTTCAAAATGTGAATTTAATTTTTTTCCTTCTATTTTTTGCACATTAAATATATAAATGTCTAGAGGTCTTGTTTTTGTTATATTACTATCTAGCTGGCGAAGTGAACCTGCTGCTGCATTTCTAGCATTGGCAAATAATTCTTCTTCATTTTCTTCTCTTTCTTGATTCATTGCTTCAAAGTCTTGTTTTGAAATAAAAACTTCTCCTCTAACTGTTATGTCTATATTTTCTTTTAATTCCATTGGAATTGTTTTTACTGTTTTTAAATTTTCAGTAACATCTTCTCCAACTATTCCATTTCCTCTAGTTGCCCCTCTTATAAATTTTCCTTGCTTATATTCAAGTGCCGCAGATAATCCGTCTATTTTTGTTTCAACTACAAACGTATTATTTTGTATTTTGTTTTCTTCTGCTTTTTGGTTTATTTTTTCTATATATTCAGCTACTTCTTCTATGCTGAAAACATCTTGCAAACTTTGAAGTGGCACTTCGTGTGTCACTTTTTCAAATCCTTCTTTTACATGTCCTCCAACTTTTTGTGTTAATGATTCTTTAGAATTGAATTCTGGAAATTCTTTTTCTAAATTTCTTAATTCTACCATTAACATGTCATATTCAAAGTCTGAGATTTCTGGATTGTCTTCATCATAATATTTTTTTGCATGATATTCTACTTTGTTTCTCAATTCTTCAATTTTTTTCTTAGCTTCGTTTTTGTTCATTTTCTTCTTTCCTTTTCTTAAGATTTATTGCTAATATTATATACAATTTTTATAAAAATTAAAAGAGACAATTTGAAAATTGTCCCTTTTTTTCTTCTATTCTGCTTTTGCACATATTATTAATCTTGCTGAACTATCATCAGTACATGTTGATAATGTTACTTCTGGTAAGCCTCCTGTGTCTCTTTGATAGAATGATGTGTCTTCTGGTGTGGCTTCAAATTTGCTATATATATTATATGTTAATGTTTTTCCTTCTTCATCAGTTATAAATATTTTGTCTCCAATGTTTAATTTTTTGTTGTTTGAGAAAAATACTCCGTTTCTATAGTTATGTCCTATTATTACACTATTTCCAGGTTTGTTTAGTCCTACTCCGTAAAGGAATACTACTGATGTTTCTAATGAACTTGTTGATAATGTATCTAAAATTGGATATCTGAAATTTATTGCTGGTATTTTCATGGTTCCAAATACCCCGTATCCTTTATATGTTTCTCTTTTATTTGTTGATGAAGAAGATGCTGTATTTGTAGCTTCTATTGCTTCAAATGGATTCTCACCAGTTGTATTATTATCTACTGCAGTATTATTAGTTGGTGTTTCGTTTGATATTTCTTCTTCAAAACCATCTACAAAGTCTGATGTTTCTTTTGTAGTCATATAGTTTTGGTAATAATCATATGCTAAAAAACCTAGTAATCCAACTATTGCTACTATTACAATTACTAATATAACAGTAAGCACTTTACTATATTTACTTTCAAACATCTTTTTACCTCCTATATTATAACCTTACTTATATATATTATAACATATTTTTATTATTAATAGCAATATTGTTTATATATTTTTTATATTTACTGAGATTTTAATATTATTTATGTTATGTTGTCAATTGCCCATTTATAAAACTTTTTCTCCCATTTGTTTTCCAGCTAATATATGAAAATGTAAATGCATAACTTGTTGTCCTCCATTTTTTCCGCAATTAACTATTACTCTGTATCCATCTTGTTTAAATCCTTGTTCTTCTGATATTTTATTAATTACTCCATATATTTTTCCTATTAATATTTCATCTTCTTTTTCTAAATGTGCTAAAGAGGTTATGTGTTTTTTAGGTATTACTAATATATGAATTGGTGCTGCTGGATTTATGTCATAAAAAGCTAATATTTCATCATCTTCATATACTTTTTTACATGGTATTTCACCTTTTATTATTTTACAAAATAAACAATTTTCCATATTCTTATCTCCTTATTTAATTAAAATAGCTTTTATTCTTCTTATTCCTGATGAGCTAGATTCTTCTTTTTTTATTTTAAACTTTCCAAGTTCTTTTGTATTATTTACATGTGGTCCTCCACATAATTCTTTTGATATTTCTCCAATTGAATATACTGTTACTATGTCAGGATATTTTTCTATAAACATACATTCTGCTCCTGATTTTATTGCTTCTTCTTTTTTCATTTCTTGCTTTGTTACTGGTAGTGCTTCTTCTATCCATTTGTTTACTAAGTCTTCTACTTTCTTTTTTTCTTCTTCTGTTAGTTTGTGGTCACAGTTGAAGTCAAATCTCATTCTTTCAGTTGTAATGTTTGAGCCTCTTTGATGAGCATCTTTTCCTATTACTTGTTTTAATGCTGCATTTAGTAAATGAGTTGCAGTATGATATGCAATTGTTTGCTCGTTTTGCTCTGCTAAACCTCCTTTAAATTTTTGCTCTGAACCTACTCTTGATTTTTCTTGATGCTTTTTGAATAAATCTTCAAATGCTTTTTCATCTATTTTATATCCGTTTTCACTTGCTAAGTCTTTTGTTACTTCTGGTGGAAATCCATAGGTATCATATAATTTGAATACTACTTCTCCTGGTATTATTTTTGTGTTTTCTAATTTATTAATTTGTTTTTTGAATTCTTTTTCTCCATGTTCTAGAGTTTTTACAAATTTGTCTCTTTCTTCTTCTATTACTTGCTTTATTTGATTTTTGTTTTTTTCTAATTCTGGATACATTTCTTTTAGTGTTTCTACATTTATTTCTATTAAGTTTGATAATTCGTTTAAGTCTATTTGTAGTTTATTTAAATGCCTTATCATTCTTCTTATTAATCTTCTTAATACATAGCCTCTATCTATATTACTTGGTCTTCCACCATCTGATATTATCATCATGCTTGAACGTAAGTGTTCTGCTATTATTCTTCTGCTTTCTATTATGTCTATTTTTTGTAATTCTTCTAGTTTTTTCATTATTGGTAAAAATAGTTCTGTGTCAAATGGTGTTTGTTTTCCTTGTAATAGCATTGCCATTCTTTCTAACCCTAGTCCTGTATCTACATTTTTTTGCTTTAATTTTGTGTATCCTTCTTTGCTTTTAAAATATTCCATAAAAACGTTATTCCATATTTCTACATATTTTCCACAATCACAACTAGGTTGACAATCTGGCCCACATGGCTCTTTTCCAGTATCATAAAACATTTCTGTGTCTGGTCCACATGGTCCTTCTTCTCCTGCTATCCACCAATTGTCTTCTTTTCCATAAAAGTATATGTGTTTTTCATCTATTCCTGCTTTTTTCCAACATTGTGCAGATACTTCATCTCTTCCACAGTCTTCGTCACCTTTAAAACATGTTACTGATAGTTTTTCTACTGGTATATGTAATTCTTTTGTTAAAAAGTCAAAGCTCATTTGGATTGATTCTTCTTTGAAATAGTCTCCTAATGACCAGTTTCCTAGCATTTCAAAATATGTTAAATGACGATTGTCTCCTACTTCATCTATGTCGTTTGTTCTTACACATTTTTGATAGTCTACTAGTCTTGTCCCTTCTGGATGCTTTTCTCCTAAAAGGTATGGTACTAATGGTTGCATTCCTGCTGTGTTAAATAGTACTGATGGATCATTTTCTGGTATTAATGGTGCTGATGGTATTACTGTATGTCCATGTTTTTTAAAAAATTCTAAGTATTTGTTTCTTATTTCTATTGCTTTCATTTTCTTTTTTCCTTTCTTAGGATTGAATTTATTTATCTTTAAAATTATACTTCAATTACAACAAAAAATCAAGAAAATCCTTTAATTTTCTAAAAAACAATTGAAGCAATTTTTGTTTTTTTATTTTTAATTCATAAAATTTTGCTTTTTTATAAAAATACATGATTTTTTATGTAATTTTCGTTTATTTTTGTTTTTTTTGCTAAAATTTAATTGTACCATTTATACTGATTAATTTAAGTTAATGTTTATTTGCAGTTGTTTATGCATAAATAAAAATGGGAGGATTTATGAAATTTAGAAGATTAAAAGATTTAAGAGAAGACAATGATAAATATCAAAAAGATATTGCCAACTTGTTAGGTATATCACAACAATACTATTCTGAATATGAAAATGGAAAAAGAACAATACCTATACAGCATTTAATTACACTTGCTAAATATTATAATACTTCTGTTGATTATTTAGTTGGTTTAACTGATATTAATACAACTTATAAAAAACACATTTCTTAACATAAATAATCTTTATAAGTAAGAAATGTGCTTTTTTTATATACCTTAGGTTTAATATTAGTGCACCTTTATTTAATATATAATTTTTATAAATAGTTAAATTTCCATTTGACTTCCTAAAAAAGTTGCTGCTGATTGTGCTACCTTTTTTTCTACTTCATTCATTTGTCCATTTGCTTCTTTAGACATTAATATAACTGTTCCTATTGTATCTCCATTTGATATAATTGGATATACAACTTGTGCATTATATTTTCTTTCTTTATTATCATTTTTTGTTATTGGTAATGCTACATCACTGTTTTCTTTGCTTGTATATACTTCTTTGTCTTCCATTAATTGTTCTAATTCTGCACTAATGTCTTGCTCTAAAAATTCTTTTTTAGAACCTCCTGATACAGCTATTATAGTATCTTTGTCTGTAATACATGCAATATGTCCTGTTGTTTTTGATAGAGTCTCAGCATATCCTGCTGCAAATTCTGATAGTTCTCCTATTGGAGAATATTTTTTTAATATAACTTGACCTTCTCTATCTGTAAAAATTTCTAATGGATCTCCGCTCTTTTATACGAAGTGTTTTTCTAATTTCTTTTGGTATTACAACTCTACCTAAATCATCTATTCTTCTTACAACTCCTGTTGCTTTCATAATTTCCTCCTCTTATTAACATATTTTTTCTTTATAATTCTATTATGTCAATTAAGGAAAAAATTATACATAAAAAATAAATTTATTTGACAAAATCTTCTTTGATATTTTCTTTTAATTTGAATAAAATTTTATTTAAATCTTCTTCAAATATAGTATTTTGAGCTAAATCTTTAAACCATTTTTCAGTTTCTTTTACATATTTTTCTTGAAAATTTTTAGATGCTAAATGTGCTTCAGATAAATTATGAATTCTGTCTGCTAATTTTACAATTCTTGCTAAATCATTTCCGCTTGATTCTACTAATATATTCTGACATATTGTAACCTTCTTCTTTTGTTAAAAGCTTTACTGCATTTGCTATTTCTGAATTGGTTAATTTTAAAATTTCGTCATAACTAGTATCTGTGTCTTCTAATAAATCATGAAATAAACCTACAATTTGATATTCTATTGGAAATCCTTTTTCTTTTAGCATTATACTAACTTCTACCGGATGTAAATAATATGGCGTTCCTTGCTTTCTTTTTTGTCCTTTGTGTTTTTCTTTTATATATTTTATAGCATTATTAAATTCCATTTTTACTTTCCTTTTTTTATTTTATATTTTTAATATTTTTTCATATAATGCTTTTTTGGTTGAACATTATTACCGATATGTGAACTTTTTAAGTTCGTATAATGTTCATTTGGTTGAGCATTATTACTATATGTAAAATTTTTAAGTTCGTATAATGCTCATTTGGTTGGGGTACTAAGATTCGAACTTAGGATCACTGGTTCAGAGCCAGTTGCCTTACCACTTGGCCATACCCCAATATTATTTTGTAATTTATATTTTGATTATAGCAGATATTTTAAAAATAATAAATACATTTTAAAAAAAAATTACAAATAAGATTTATCCCCAATTGTAACTTGAGTTACAATTGGGGACTGTTTAAAAATGTGACTCTAGTATCAATTAGGGACTGTCCCAAACTGTGATTTTATATATTTAGTAAAATATCTTCACATTTTTTGTAGTTTGGTTCGTATTTTTCTATTAATTTCATGAACATTTTTGAGTGTGTTTTGTATTTTAAATGACAGTATTGGTGTAAAACTATATAATCTATTACTTTTCTTTTGTATTTTATTACTTCTGGATTTATTGTTATTTTGCTGTTTTCACATTTTCCTAATTCTTTTATTTTTTTTATTTCATATTCTTCTGGTGCAAACCCTAACATTATTCTTGTTTTTTCCATTGCTCTTTCTATTTCTACTTTTGCTATTTGTTCATACATTTTTTCTATTGCTAGGTCTAATATTTCTGTGTTTGATATTTTTTTGTATTTGTTCGGAAGTGATATTTTTATTGTTTTGTTTTCTATGTCTAATTCTGTTATTTTTATGTTTTTGTATTGTATTTTTACTTTGTAATCAATTCCTAATACTGGTACTGGATGTCTTTCTATTGTATTATTTTCTTTTGTTTTTACAGTTGTTCTTCTTTTTACTATGTTCATTTTATATCACTCCTTGCTAATTTTTTAGTTTTTGCCTTTTGAATTTTTGTTTGTAGAATTCTTGTTCGCTTTTTATGTTTCTATTTTATATTTGTTTTTTTATTTTGTCAATACCTTTTTTTATTTTTTTTAATTTTTCTATTTATATTTTTTACTTTTTGTAATATAATCTTAAATATAATATGAATGTGACTACATTTATATGGCAATACTCTTTTTTTAGGAGTGATTAATTTGAAAAAAATATTATTTAAAGGGTGCGGAACAGCTATTAGTACCCCTTTTAACGAATCTGGTGTCAATTTAAAGGAATTTGAAAAGTTGGTAGAGAGTCAAATTCAAAATAAAGTTGATGCTATTATTGTCTGTGGGACAACTGGTGAATCTTCTACCATGACAAATGATGAAAAAATTGAAACTATTAATGCGGCAGTTAAAACTGCTAATGGAAGGATCCCAATTATTGCTGGAACTGGTGGAAATAACACTAAGCAAGTAATTGAGATGTCTAAACAAGCTGAAAGTTTAGGTGTTGATGGCTTATTAATTGTTACGCCATATTATAACAAATGCACTCAAAATGGCTTAATTGCTCATTATTCTGAGATTGCAAAAAATGTTAGCCTTCCAATTATTTTATACAATGTACCTAGTAGAACTGGTGTAAACATTGAACCTAAAACTTGTTTTGAACTTTCAAAAATTGAAAATATTGTTGCTATTAAGGAGGCTAGTGGAAATTTATCTCAAGTTGCTGAAATTGCTCATTTATGTGGCGATAATTTACATATATATTCTGGAAATGATGACCAAATTCTTCCTGTACTTTCTTTAGGTGGTCTTGGAGTTATTTCTGTTTTGTCAAATGTTAAACCAGAGTTTACACATAACATGATTCAAAATTTCTTTGACGGAAATATTGAAAAAGCAATTAAAATGCAATTAGATAGCTTGCCTTTAATAAAAGCTTTATTCTCAGAGGTTAACCCTATTCCAGTAAAAGCCGCTTTAAATATCTTAGGCTATGACTTCGGAATACCTAGATTACCTCTAACAAAAATGGATAGTGAAAAAGAAAAAATATTAGAAAAGGAATTGAAAAAATGTCAGAATCAATAGTTAATAAAAATAATGAAAAAATATTGGAAGTAATGGTCAATGGATGCAATGGTAAAATGGGACAAATAGTTTGTGATTTAATTAATCAAGATGATAGCTTAGTTTTAAAGTGTGGATTTGATAAATTTATAACTGGTGAATTTGCTTTTCCTGTTTATAATGACATTTCTAAAATAACTGAAAAACCAGATGTAATTGTAGATTTTTCTGTGCCGGTTGCTACTCTTAATATTCTTGATTATGCTTGTAATAATAATATTCCAGTTGTAATTGCTACCACTGGATTTTCGCCTGAACAAGAGAATTTAATTAAGGAATATAGCAAAAAAATCCCTATTTTTAAGTCTGCTAATATGTCTTTTGATATAATGATTATGAAGAAGTTGGTTAAATGGCTTGCTCCTTTGTTAAAAAATGCTGATATAGAAATAACTGAAACTCACCATAATAGAAAAATAGATAGCCCAAGTGGTACTGCTCAAATGCTTGCAGATACTATAAATGATTCTTTAAATAATGTTCTTCATTGTGAATATAATAGACATGACAAACATGAGAAAAGAGATAAATATGAAATTGGTATGAATTCTATTAGAGGTGGAAATATTGTTGGAGAACATTCTGTTCAGTTTTTTGGGGAGTTTGAGACTTTTGAAATTAAACATACTTCTTATTCTAGAAATGTGTTTGCAGAAGGAGCTTTGAAGGCTGCTAAGTTTATTGTAAATCAAAGTGTTGGTTTGTATAATATGGAAGATATGTGCTCTATATAAATGTTATCTAGATTTTTATATGTTATAAATTTATACAATTATAGTTTACGTAAAAAAACAAGTCTTATTATGAATAATTTTATCATAATAAGGCTTACTTTTATTTTTACTATTTGAATAAGCTTCATACTACTTAAAATAAAGCACTACACGAAAACCTACACTATAGAGTGTTAAACCTACTTCATCATAACCATTCAAGTGAATAATTGGGTTCGTTTTACCAATGTTAACAAAGCAACCTCCACGCATGACTGCATGTATAGCAGATTCGCATAACTCTTCATCGCAAATTAGACTTCCACTACTTTTGCCATTATTATTTCCTGCTTCCGTTGTCCATTCCCATACATTTCCTGCCATATCATATATATTATATACTTTGAAATCATCACTTGAACCTGTCGCTAATTCTAATCCTTTATCTGCACTACCATTTGGAACAACCTCTTTTGGAATTAATCCATATTTATATGTTTCATCAGGTATAAAACCATTAGATGTATGCTGAGCCCATAGTGTTTTTATGTTTTCATATTTAGTTGTTGTATTATTACAATAATTTCCCCATTTTGTTGAATCGTTTAAATCTTCTTCTTTTAATTTTCCTTTTTTCTTCATAATTCTACATATGGTATTCCACGCATGTGAATCTATTAAATAACTTTTTACAGTATTATTTTCTACCATTTTTTCAGCCTGAGCTTTTGCATTTTTTTGGTCTATATAATTCCATACTTGTTGCCCTTTCTGACTTACTGGTGTATATTTTGTACCTTGTATATTTTTTCCTGTTTCACTAGTTCCTGCTTGCTCACTTTCTAGTTTTTTTACTCTACCTGTATCATTATAATAAGCATCTCCATCCTTACTTGCATAAAATGGTGCATCACTTGGAACTCCTGCTTCATATCTTGCTACATAAAATCCTCCATAAGTTTTTACACTTGTCATGCCTTCATGATGTGGTTGATAATCATGCCATGTACCTGCATTATAATAACTTCCTCTTGTTTTCCAAGTATCATCTCTACTATCCTTATCGCCATCAGCTCCTTCTTTATTATAAACCACTTCATTACCAGAATCATCAGCAGAATATTTACATGGTATCCATACAAACTCGTTTCCTTTTGAATCAGTTATTACAAATCCATCTTCTACCGAGTTTTCTCCTTCTATTTGTGTTGGTGCAAATCCTGCTGGTATTGGTATTGCACCTTCTGTTTCTTTACCTTTTTCTTGGGTTAGTTCTCCTTGTCCTTCTTTATAATACCATAATTCATTATGCATTGTTGCATTTATCTGTGCTAATTTTCTTTGTTCTTCTTCTGTTGCTTGTTCTGATTTTTCTTCTGCCTCTGCTGCTCTTGTTAGTATTCCATTTTCTCCTGTTAGAGTTGCTATGCTTACTCCTGCTAAGATTAATAATACTATGATGCTTATTACTAATGCTATTAGTGTTATGCCTGCTCTTTTCTTTAATTTTCCTTTCATTACTTAATCGACCTCTTTCTTTTGTTTTTTCTTCTCTTATTCCTTTTAATTAAGTACAATACTTAATTAAAATACTAAAAGCTTAAAAAGTACTATTTTTATAGTACTTTTTAAGCTTTCTTGGTTTTACTTTTTTATTATTTTTTGTGAATTTTTTTTATTTTTAATGTTGCATAATCGTTTATTTTATGCTATATTTAATTTGTCTCAACTTTTAATTAAGTATTGTACTTAATTAAATTTAAATTTTTTTACCCAATAATTATATTAAAATTTCTTCTTAAGAATTTAGTCCTACTTTAAATAAAGTACGCAACGAAAGCCGAGTAATAAACTATAGTCTAACACTTTATTATCACCATTACATATGATAACATGGTCAACTGAGCCATTGCTAGCGAAGCTACCACCACGACAAACTGCGTAATCTATTGTACTAGAAGCTTCTTTAACTGTTTCTGCTGTCCATTCCCACATATTTCCTGCCATGTCATATATATTAAAAAGTTTAAAATCGTCACAGATTCCTGTTGCCAATTCTAACCTATTTTTGTTTTCTTCTTTGCCTCTTGGTGCATAATTTGCAGGTATATTTCCATATTCATATTCCATAGCATCTATTCCAGAATGATGTAATGCAAACAACCCTCTTATTCCTTCATAATTTGTTTTTGTATTATCATAATAATTTCCATAAGTTGAAGAATTTGTTATATCTATACTTTTTTCAAATATATATTTACATATATAATTCCATGCATTTGAATCTATTAAATAACTATTTACTGATGAACTATCTTTATACATATTTTTTGATAAAGTTACTGCTGTTGTTTGATCTACAAAATTCCATACTTGATTTCCTTTTTTACTTACTGGTTTTAAATCTACTTTTTTCTCTGATATTACATTTCTTTTTTCTGCTAACTTTTTTCTCTTCTCAGCAAGTGTTTTTGCATCATCATCTTCTTCTGCATAAGTCTTATTACCACTTGAATTTGATGGAACATAAAAACTTGCATTTATTGGTACTCCAGCTTCATATCTTGCTACATAAAAACCTTCATATGTTCCTACACTTGCTTTTGCCTCATTCATTGCTTTCTCATTTTCTGGATCAGGTTTATTTTCCCAGCTATCTTCTAATTCTTTATACTTATCATTTGACCAATCCTCTGTTTTTGATAACTCATTTGCATTCTCATATTTCGTTTTGTCTTCACCTTTACATGGTATCCATACAAATTCATTTCCTTCTGAATCTGTTATTACTAATCCTTCTTCTACTGTACTTTCTCCTTCTATTTTAGTTGGTGCAAATCCTGCTGGTATTGTTATTCCTTCAAATGTTGTATTTTTTGTATTTGTTGCTGCTTCTAGCATCGCTAATTTTCTTTGTTCTTCTTCTGTTGCTTGTTCTGATTTTTCAGTTGCTTCTCTTGCTCTTGTTAATACTCCATTTTCTCCTGTTAGGGTTGCTATACTTACTCCTGCTAAAATTAGCAAGACTATTATAGTTATAATTAACGCTATTAGTGTTATTCCTTTTGTTTTTCTCTTTTCCATCTATTTATTCCTCCCTAGTTTATTTTTTCTTTCTTTAGCTTACCCACTTTTTTAATTTTTCATTTGTTTTCACCTCTTTTTTATTTTAAAATATTATTTTTCTCTTATCCACACACTAAAAGTGTGAATTTATTTTTTTATATTTTAATTAAGTATAATACTTAATTAAAATGTTAAAAGGTCCCAAAAGTATTTTTCACTCATACTTTTCAGACCTTTTTTATTTTCGTTTTTATATAATATTTTTTCATTTTCTTTACAAAAATTATTGCACAAATATTGTTATTATGCTATATTTATATTAAATCAATTTTTAATTAAGTATTATACTTAACTAAAAATTGGTTTTATTATTTTCATCAATGATTACAAAAAAATTAATTTTTTATAATAATTTAAAGTACTATTATTTCAAATATAATATAGGCCTAAAAGAATATTCCTTATTCTTATAATCCAAATAAGTATAGTTTCTTCCACCACATTTAACAGTAGCATGATCAAAATCTCCACCCATAACAACGCAAGGCCATCCGTTTTCTGTCCACGTAGTCGTTGACCATTCTCTACAATTGCTCGCCATGTCATAAATATTACATTTGCAATCACAATTTTCTCCGTCTTTCTGATACGTTCCAAACTCTTCAAAACTAGTATTTTTAGATGTCTGTAGAGAATACTTTCCTTCATTTTCAACCACACCACCAAACTCTTGAATAAATACTATTGCCGTTGTCCATGCGTACTGATTCATCAAATCGCTTTCATAATCATTTCTATCTATATACATTCCTGCTGCTTTTTCTGAAGCCTCTTTTTGTGTTATATTGTTATCAACAGAATCAGTTTTTATTTCTGTTGTCTTTTCTTCATTTGATTTTCTGGCTTCATATCTTCCTATATAATATCCTCCAAATCTTTTTACATTACTTATAAATTTTTCTATGTCTTTAGCATGTGCATTAACTGTGATTTCGTCTTTTTTAGCTTCAATATAATAGTTTTCTGGTCCAAACATTTTATCACTCGGATTTATTTGAGTGTGTTCATCATCTATCTCTCCAGCATCATTAAATACATATCTTTTTAATTCTATTGTCTTTGTTTTACCTTCGCTATCTTTTATTTTGCCAACTGGTATCCATACAAATTCATTTCCTTTATCATCTTCAATTACTAGTCCTTCATTTATATCGTCTTCAATTGGATTTTCTGATACTTTAAATCCCTCTGGAATTGTTGCTTTATTTCCATATGTGTCTATATAATTATTTTTTTGAGTTTTCGTTGCTTTTTCTCCTTGTTTTAATATTACTGTATCAATTTCATTTATTTCATCTTCTAATTCCTGTAATTTCTCGTTTTCATCTTTTTGCGCTTCTTCTGTTTCTGTTTTAGCTGTTTGTGCTCTTGTTAATATTCCATTTTCTCCTGTTAGCATTGCTATGCTAACTCCTGATAAAATTAATAACACTATAATAGTTATAATTAACGCTATTAGTGTTATTCCTTGTTTTCCTATTTTTAATTTTTGTTTCATTTTTTTATCTCCCTCTTTCTTTTGTTTTTTCTTCTCCTCTACTTTTTAATTAAGTACAATACTTAATTAAAATACTAAAAGCTTAAAAAGTACTATTTTTCAGTGTTTTTTAAGCTTTCTTATTTTTAGTTTTTTATTTTCATTACAAAATTTTTTTATTTTAAATATTGCATAATTGTTTATTCTATGCTATATTTAATTTGTATTAACTTTTAATTAAGTATTGTAATTAATAAAATTTTTTTATTATAAATTTAATTAACTTATTGCCAAAATTTAGAAAATATATTATAATCAAATCATTAAATAGATGTTTTTATAATTTATCTTTCAAATCAATTTTATTCATTTATTTTTATCAAAATCTAAAATCCATTAAAACATAAAATTATGAAAGAAGGTGAAAAAAACAGAAATATAAAGAAAAAATTACCATTCAGTCTTTTTTACTCTTTAAACAAGATTGATATATACGTCAAAATATTATAAAATGAAAGGAGAAACAACAATACAAATATGACATCTAACAACTACATGAAATTTAAATCAACTGTTCATAACACTAACAATAAATTTAATTATCAAATAAAAAGAATAAGAAAACCACATGACAAAACATTTAAACATTTATATTGTGTAAAAATAATAAGAGAAACTAAAAAGCAAGAATAGTACAACATCAAATAGGAATAATAAAAACAAAAGAGCTTATGAGAAAAATAAAAAAAGAAAGAGGTGGAAATGTTATGGTAATGGATACAATTGATAGAATAATGAATGATTATAGAATAGAATGTATACAAGAAGGATTACAAAAGGGATTTCAAAAAGGTTTTCAAAAAGGTTTTCAAAAGGGTTTTCAAAAGGGTTTTCAAAAAGGTTTTCAAAAAGGTTTTCAAACAGGATTAACTCAAGGTAAAAAAGAAAATAATTTCAAAATCGCAAAAAAATTATTAAAAATAGGAATGCCTATAAAAGACATTCACGAAATAACAGATTTAGCAATAAGTACTATAAACAAATTAAAAAAGGAAATATAACATACAATTTCACTTTTCTGGTGTCACTTTTACTCCATAATGTTCTTGCATTTCTTCATATATTTTTTGATTTGACATTCCTCTTGCATACATTCTTATGACTTTTTCTTTTTTTCCTATAAATAAAACCTCCTATGATATTTCTATTTTATCATAAGAAGTTTTATTTTTTTACTTTACACAAATCTGTTTTTTCAATTTTTTTGATTTAACTAAAAATATCGAAAAAGGATGCACAAATGCGCATACAATTTCCACCTTTAATCATAAAAATGTAATAATAAATCTCTGTTTCATTTTTGCCATATAAAAATTGGATACCCCTCATTTATGTTTTCATCTCTTGTCCAAACATCTTCTTGATCTTGATTTAATAAATCAACAAATTCATCTGTCTTCATTTCATTAGACGATTTTTTAGTCTCTCTGTAAATCCAATTTAAATTACTAAAGCCGTTTAAATCATATTTCAACTCTTCCAAATTATAGAAATTTTCCGCCTCATGACCCCCACTGACTATTGGCGATATATTATATTTATATGCTTCATCATTTATTAATTCTAAAAATAAATTTCCTATATTATAACCATTTTTCATAGGTGTGTTGTTATTAGTATAACGCGCAACAGTGCCTATTTGAAATTGAGTGGTCCCATGATTCTCTGGTATCTCTTCTATACATTTAAGATTAATATCTCCTGTATTATATACATTACTTATAATACCCGTTTCTTCACTAGTTCCAACTAATGAACTAATCCTTACA
>CANRPI010000013.1 GCA_947632475.1 uncultured Clostridia bacterium
AATCTTACAATAGTTGTTAATGTAGAACTAAATTATTTTTATTTTTTATTAAATAGATTTTACTTTTTTAATTAACGATTTTTATAAAATGTGTTTAAACCGCTTGACATCTAAGATTTTCAAATATATAATACTGTATAAGAAAGCACATTTGGAGGTATTTTGACAGATGCATAATAAAAAAATATTTTTTACAGAAAATCAATTACAAAATTTTACAGATGAACAGCTAGTATTGCAAATTAAGCAAGGCAATAAGAATGCTTTGTCTTTTTTGCTTGAAAAGTATAAAGATTTGGTAAATATTAAAGTAAGTAAATATTTTATGGTTGGTGCTGAAAAAGAAGATATTTTCCAAGAAGGTATGATTGGCTTGTTTAAGGCTATTAAAGATTTTAAGGAAGATAAGCAGAATTCTTTTAAGTCTTTTGCAAATATTTGCATAGAAAGGCAATTAATAACAGCAGTTAAAAGTTCAAATAGACAAAAACATATTCCTCTTAATTCTTATTTATCTTTAAATTTATCTGCTTATGATAATGCTGAAGATGATAGTGTAGAATTGATTGATGTTTTTAATAATGATTCCATTGAAGATCCTTTGGAAACTATTATGAAAAAAGAATATTATTCTGAAGTTGAAGATGCAATTAATAAGAATTTAAGTAAATTTGAAAAACAAGTTTTAGATAGATTTATTAAGGGCGATAGCTATAATACTATAGCACAAAAATTGAATTCTCCAGTAAAATCAGTTGATAATGCTATTCAGAGAATAAGAAAAAAAGCTCTTAAAAATATGTTTGATAATGAAAAAATGTAAATTTGTGCCACGGGGACGTTTCTTTAGTGGCACATTTTTTATAACTTTAGATTAATCCCCCAGAATCTATACTGGGGGATTATTATAATGGGGCTTCCAACGGGAATCGAACCCGTGACCTCAGCCTTACCAAGGCTGCACTCTACCTACTGAGCTATGGAAGCAATTTCATATAATTTTACTTAATTATATAACATATAATTTAAATGGTCAATATTTATGATTTAAAATATCTTAGTGGCACAAATGTGCCACTAAGAAGCGTTACCGTGGCACATCTCCTTTAATAATTGCCATACATCATCTGTCTCCATGCCTTTTTGCCAAGATGCCACTCCTGCTAAGTTATTTTCTGTTATTAATGATATTTTTGCTTTCAATGATTCTATGTCTTCTATCCATATTTCTTTTTTATTTGATTTTTCTGTGTATTGAACATAGTTTTGTTTTAATTCATCATCCCATGTTTTTTCTGTTCCGTTTGGTATTACTGAGTTTATATTTTTCATTGCAATTGTAGTACTTGATATTTCCCCATTTTGTTTGGTTGTCCATACTCTTGTGTAAAATGGTATTGCTAGAATTATTTTTTCTGGATCTATCTCTTCTGTTTGTAAAAATTTGTTTAAGCTTAGTTTTACCCAATTGTATCCTGCAGTGGTTCCGTGGTTTTGGGCTTGATATGCCATTTTGGTCATACGCCATGAATATTATGTAGTCTGCTACGTCTCCTATTACGTTTCTGTTGAAACATAAAGACCACGTTTCACTTCCATCTGGTGCTGTGACATCTACTGATGTTACTAAACCTATTTCTTTTAGTCTTGGTGTTAATTCTATTATGAATCTAGAATACATGTCTGTATCTTCTTGCTTCATGTTTTCAAAGTCTATATTTATTCCATCTACTTCATACTCTATACATGCATTTATAATGTCTTCTATTATTTTCTCTCTTGCTTCATAACTATTCATTATTTTTGATGTTATTTCTAAACTTTCATTTGCTGCCATTGCATTTGAAAACATTGGCCATACTTTGTATCCATTGCTATGTGCCCACTCAATATATTTTTTTCCTGCATTTCCAACATTTGTTTTGAATTCACCATTTTTGTCTAAATAGAAAAATGATGGTGATACTACATTTATTCCGTCTATTGTGGTCCCTGTTCTGTCTGGTGCAGAAGCTACTTCTGAAAAATAATCCCATGTTAAGTTGACTTTTCCTTGTATTTGCTTTTCTTCTTCCATGTCTTCTCTAACTGTAAATTGATTTTCTAATTTCTTATTTTTTACATAGCCTATTTTTCCATTTTCTGTTCTTACTCTTGTATATTTTTCGTCAGAAGATATTACAACTACTGTATTTCCTTTTTTTACTCTATCAACAGTTCTTGATATTAATCCAGTTGAAGATTTTACAGAAATATTTGAATTTACGATTGCTTTCTTTTGCGCTCTATCTAATGAATCCATTGTTACAACTTTAGTTTCTTCAACATTTTTTATTTCTATATTATAAATGTCTGTCATTTCTGAAATTGGCAAATATATTATTTCATCTTTTTTCATTATTGAAGCAGATATATTTTTAGTTGATCCATTTATTGTAATTTTATTTTCATCCAAACCAATGTCTGCAATTTTTTTATCATATGTAGTTATAATTTTATTTGTTTCTTTGTCTTCATATAAATATTTATCAAAAAAGTTTGCTACATCTGCTTTAGACAAATATATAACATCATCATCAACTATAACATCATTTTTTAAATTTGATGTTACATTTCTATTGTTTATAACTAAATTTATAGTTTTATTTTTGTCTAAAATTATTAAATCACTTGCAATTAATGCTATTACAAAAAGTATTACTAATGCAATTATTACTAAAAAAATCCTTGTTACTGCCTTCTTCTTTCTTGACATGTTTTTGCTATTTTTAGCCATCTTTTCCCTATTTATTTTTCTTTCATTTCTATTTGTTTTTTCTCTTTTCATTGCTCTTTTACCTTGTTTCATATATTTCTCCTATCTTTTTAATTTTTTTAGATATTCTTTTTGCTCCTTATTTATTCTATATGATTCTATAGCTTTTTGTAAAGACTTATTGTAAGTAAATTTATCTAATTTTGATTTTTTTAGATATTTTATTGTTTCATCGTAAAATTTAATAATACATATTGATACTGCCCATGCAACTGCCATTTTTACATAATAGTAATCTTTTATATAGTTTTTAGAACATATAAAATCAAATATTTCAAAATCTTTTTCTAAATATTCTTCTTCTATATAATAATCCAAAATCATAACAATTGCAAATCTTATTTCAAATTCTTTTTTGCTTTCTAAATATTTCTGAATCAATTGCCACATCTCATTTTTGTGACTTTTTGTTATCTTAAGTCCTGAAGAAAAAATGTCGCAAATTGCCCAATTATCTATTTTAGGCACAAATTTTTTTATTCTTTTATTTGTTATCTCAAAATCATCATTTGCTATACCTATAAGCATTCCTTGTAACATTATTTCTTCATAATAATCATTTCCTATATTTTCTAGTAAAATTCCAATATCATGTTTCTTGCTTATCTCTTTAGCATATTTTCTAAGTTTTGGAACTCTAACACCAATTATATTATCTATTCCAGGACACAATTTTGAATGAAACTCCTTATAATCACTATCTGCTAATTCTAATAATTGCTTTTGTATTTCCTCTTTCACTTCATAAAACTACCTTTCCATTAGTTTTTTATTTCTTCTCTTATTTCACAAATAATTATTTCTACAAATACTTTACCTAGAGGGGATATATATAATAACTTTTTATAGTTCAGAATTGAAAGTAATTTGAAGTAGAAATTGTATGCAAATTTTGTTAGGGAATCTCACGGGCAAAAAATTCAAAGAATTTTTTGAGCCTGAGTGAGGGCGCTAACAAAATTAAATTACAATTTCTCTGAAAATACTTGAACGATGAACTATAAAAATTATTATATATACCCCCTCTTAAGCAAACACTTTATAAAAAATAACTATTTAACAACTTCCACATCAATATCAAGCTTTTCGCCATTAATATTAGTTGTTACATAATTTTCTCTATCCTCATGGTAAACTACCTTTAATGCCAAAGTATCATGTTTTATTAACTCTTCATTTTGTTTAATTACACTCTCAAGCATATCACTTCCAGCAACATACAAATTAATATGATCCAAAACCTCAAATCCTTTGTCTTTTCTCATATTTTGAACTTTAGAAAGAACCTCACGAACATAACCCTCTTTTCTAAGTTCATCTGTAATATGTGTATCTAAAACTACACCTATTTCGCCTTCACCACTAAAAGTATAACCTTCTTTTCCTTGCATTGTAACAAGTAAATTTTCTGAATTTAGACCTATTTGCACATCATCTATTTCTATATACTCTGTGCCACCATTTTTTACTTTATTTGCCAAATCCATTTGATTCTTTTTAGCAATTTCCTCTTTTATTCTTGGAATTAACTTTCCATATTCTTTTCCTAGTACAGGTAAATTTGGTTTTATTTCAAAGTTTACATATTCTGACATTTCACTACCTAATTCAACTTTTTTAACATTTAGTTCTTCCTTAACAATATCCTCATAATATTTTGGTAATGTATCTACTGAAATTAACATTTCTGATAATGGTTGTCTATTTTTAATATTAGCCGCATTTCTTGCACTTCTTCCTAGTTTTACTATTTTATATGCTAGTCCCATTTCTTTTTCTAGGTCTTTATCTATCAACTTTTCATCTACTTCTGGCCATAAGCATAAATGTACACTTTCTGGTGCAGTTTTATCTAAGTTTACAACTAAGTTTTGATAAATTTCATCTGTTATAAATGGCACAAATGGTGCTGAAACTTTGCTTAATGTTACTAAAACTTTATATAATGTTACATATGCTCCAATTTTATCATCTGTTAGTTCTTGACTCCAGTATCTTTCTCTGTTTCTACGTACATACCAGTTTGAAAGTTCATCTGTAAAGTTTTCTATTTCTATTGCTGCTGATGTTATATCATATTTTGATAGTTTTTCATCTACTGTTTTTACTAATGTATTTAATTTTGATATAATCCATTTGTCCATTATATTTGTAATTTTAAAGTCTTTATAATCTAATGGATTAAATTGATCAATTTCTGCATATAAAACATAGAATGAATAAACATTCCAAAGTGTAGCTAAAAATCCTCTTTGTGTTTCTTGCACATTGTTTAGTCCTAGTCTTGTTGGAAGCCATGGGCTACTGCATGTATAGAAATGCCATCTAGTTGCATCTGCCCCTACTGTATTTAATAATACCATTGGGTCTACACCATTTCCTTTAGATTTTGACATTTTTTGTCCTTTTTCATCTAATACATGTCCTAATACTATACAGTTTTCAAATGGAGTTATTCCAAATAATGCTGTTCCTAATGCTGTTAATGTATAGAACCATCCTCTTGTTTGGTCAACTGCTTCTGATATAAATCCTGCTGGGAAATTGTTTTCAAACATTTCTTTATTTTCAAATGGATAATGCCATTGTGCAAAAGGCATTGAACCAGAATCAAACCAGCAATCTATTACTTCTTTTGCTCTTTTCATTTTTTTGCCACATTTTGGACATTTTAAATATACACTGTCTATATAAGGTTTATGAAGTTCTATATCTTCTGGAACATCAATTCCCTTTTCTTTTAGTTCTTTTATTGAACCTATACATTCTATATGCTTGCATTCTTCATTTTCACAAGTCCAAATTGGAAGTGGAGTTCCCCAATATCTATCTCTTGAAATTCCCCAATCTATAACATTTTCTAGGAATTTTCCAAATCTTCCTGTTCTTATTGTATCTGGATACCAATTTACTTTATTATTATTATCAACTAGTTGGTCTCTTAATCTGCTCATTGCAACAAACCAACTTTCTTTTGGATAATATAAAAGTGGTGTATCACATCTCCAGCAATGTGGATATGAATGTAGATGTTTTTCTTTGCTAAATAATTTGTTTTCATCTTTTAACCATTTGCAAATATCTTCATTGCAGTCTCTAACAAATCTTCCTGCCCATGGTTCTACTTCTTTTACAAATTTTCCAGATTTATCTACTAAATTGATAAATGTAATTCCATTTTGTTTAGATACTAAACTATCATCTTCACCATATGCAGGTGCAATATGAACTATACCTGTACCATCTGTTAATGTTACATAATCTCCATGTATTACTTCAAATGCTTTTCCTTCAACTTCACCAAATGGCATTAGTCTTTCATATTTTGTTCCTAACAAATCTTTACCATTATAAGTTTTTATTGTTTCATATGGTGTTTCTTTTAAAACTGTATCAACTAAGTCTTTAGCTAAAATATAGTTTTCATAAATTGGGCTATCATCTGTTCCAATATTTGCTTTTATTAGAGCATATTCATATGATTTATTTATGCAAAGTGCTAAATTTGATGGTAACGTCCATGGTGTAGTTGTCCATGCTAAAAAGTAAGTATTTTCATCAAATCCCTGTCCTTCTGATACTTTAAATTTTGCAATACATGTTAAATCTTTTACATCTTTATAACCTTGTGCAACTTCGTGTGAAGAAAGTGCTGTTCCACATCTTGGGCAATATGGCATAACTTTATGTCCTTCATATAAAAGTCCTTTTTCCCATAATTGTTTTAATGCCCACCATACTGACTCGATAAAATCATTATGATATGTTACATATGGGTTTTCCATGTCAACCCAAAAACCTACTTTGTTTGTCATTTCTTCCCACATTGTTACATATTTGAATACGCTTTCTTTACATTCTTTTACAAACTTTTCTACTCCATATTCTTCTATTTGCTCTTTTCCAGATATACCAAGCTTTTTCTCTATTTCTAGTTCTACTGGAAGTCCATGTGTGTCCCAACCAGCTTTACGAATAACTTTATATCCTTTCATAACTTTATATCTAGGAATTATATCTTTCATAACCCTAGTTTCAATATGCCCTACATGTGGCTTTCCATTAGCTGTAGGAGGTCCATCATAAAATGTAAAATATCTTTTTCCTTCATTCATAGCAAAATTTTTCTTTATGATATCTTTTTCTTTCCAAGTCTTAGCCACTTGCTTTTCTACCCCTACAAAACCTTCTTCTGGTAATTTTACTTTTTTATACATTTTTTAACCTTCCTTTCGATGTTTTTACGAGTTAACATCTTATTTTTATAAAAAGTTTTAATTTTATTATGTTGTTTTTGCCTCGTAACCAAAAACAAAAAAGCTACTTCGCCCTATCAATTTAGGACGAAATAGCTGTTATTAGCTTAATTTTTCCGCGGTACCACCTAAGTTAGTAAATTTATTTATATAAATACAATCTACTCTCTTTTTTACCTTTAACGCAGGTTTACGACTAGCTTATTTTACTTGTAATTTTGTATTTCAGCTTAGTAACTAACAAGGTGATAGTAAATAATTTTTACTTACCAAATCCCACCGTTTTTTGGCTCTCTTTAAAGATATTGTATTATTTCCGTGTCCTTGTTCTAGTTTTTATTTTTATTATGTTTATTATTATAACATATTTTTAAAATTTTGCAATATCTTTTTATTTATTTTTTGTTATTTTGGTTATTTTGGGGACAGACTTAAAATGACCATGGCTATTTTAAGTCTGTCCCCAGAGTGACCAAGTGACCTAACCAAAAATAATTCTCTGTGTTTCTTTTGCTATCATTAATTCTTCATTTGTTGGTAATACATATATTTTTATTTTTGAACTTGGTTTTGATATTACTTTTTCTTCACTTCTAACTTGATTTGCTTCTTCGTCAAGTTCTACTCCCATAAATGATAATTTTTGACAAATTCCTTTTCTTATATTTATTTGATTTTCTCCAATTCCTCCTGTGAAGATTATGTAGTCAATTCCATTCATTGCTACTGCATATTTTGCAATATAGCTTGCTATTGCATATTTAAAACTTTCTATTGCTATTCCGTGCTTTTTCGTCTCCTTCATTTGATGCATTTTCTATTACTCTAAAATCTGGTGCTAACCTAGCTATTGCTTGTATTCCTGATTTTTTGTTTAGTATATTTTCCATTTGGTCTGCTGTAATATTTTCCTTTTTCATTATGTATGTTAGGACTGATGGGTCTAAATCTCCACTTCTTGTAACCATTGGTATTCCTCCGAAGTGGTGTTAATCCCATAGATGTATCTATTGATTTTCCTCCTTGTACTGCACATATGCTAGATCCTTGTCCTAAATGACATGTTACTATTTTTAGGTCTTCTATATTTTTATTTTCTATTTCAGCTAATCTTTGTGAAACATACATGTGTGAAGTTCCATGAGCTCCATATTTTCTAATTCCATATTTTTCATAATATTCGTATGGTATTGGATATATATATTTCTCTTTTGGCATTGTTTGATGAAATGTAGTATCAAATACTGCTACCATTGGCTTTCCTGGCATTACTTTTTTGCAAGCCTCCATTCCTAAAATTGCTGCTGGATTGTGTAATGGTGCAAATTCTGAACATTCACTTATTTGCTCTATTACTTTTTCATCAATTAATGCTGATTCTTTAAATATTTCTCCTCCATGTACTACTCTATGTCCTATTGCTTCTATTTCGTCTAAGCTTTCTATTACCTTATATTCTGGATTTGTAAGTTGTGCTAATGTAAATTCTATTGCTTCTTTATGGTCATATGCTGCTTTTTTTATTTCTACTTTTTTCCCATTTGCTTTATGTGTAATAAATGCTTCTTCTTCTCCTATTCTTTCATATTTTCCTGATGCTAAAACTTCTTCTGTTTGCATATTGATTAATTGATATTTTAGTGATGAACTACCACAATTTAATACTAATATTTTCATTTTATCTTTTCCTTTCTTTTTTATAATTATTAATTTACTTATACAAATATTGTTTATTGTTTTACTATTTTTTCTGTTTCTCTTGCAATCATTAATTCTTCATTTGTTGGTATTGTATATATTTTTACTTTAGAGTCACTACTTGATATTTCTGCTTCTTCTCCTCTTATTTTGTTTTTCTCTTTATCAATTTTTACTCCTAGGAATTCTAGCTGGTTGCAAATTGCTTCTCTTGATATTGGTCCTTTTTCTCCAACTCCTGCTGTAAATGTTAATACATCTATTCCTTCCATTGTAACCGCACATTTTGCTATATAGCTTGCAACTGTATAGTGAAAAACATCTAAAGCTAATTTAGCTGATTCTCCTCCTGCCTGTGCTTCTACTTCTATGTCTCTAAAGTCAACTGATACCCTAGATATACCATAAACTCCAGATTGTTTGTTTAATATTTCTTCTATTTTATCTGGTGTTAGATTTTCTTTTTTCATTATATATGTTACTACTGAAGGGTCTAAATCTCCACTTCTTGTTCCCATTGCAACTCCTCCGAAGTGGTGTAAGCCCCATACTTGTTTCGACTGATTTTCCGTTTTGTATCGCACACACACTTGCTCCTTGCCCTAAATGACAATTTACGATTTTTAATTCTTTTATGTCTTTTCCCATAATTTGTGCTACTCTATTTGATACATATTTATGTGATGTTCCATGAAATCCATATTTTCTTATTCCGTATTTTTTATAATATTCATAGCTTATTGGATATATGTATCTCTCTTTTGGTATTGTTTGATGAAATGCTGTGTCAAATACTGCTACCATTTTAATATTTGGTGCAAGGCTTCTACATGCTTCAATTCCCAGAATTGCAGGTGGATTATGTAATGGTGCTAAATCTGTGCATTGACTAATTTCTTCAATTACTTCATCTGTAATTAAAACTGAGTCTGAAAATTTTTCTCCTCCATGAACAACTCTATGTCCTATTGCTTCTAATTCATTTAAATCTTTTATTACTCCATAATGACTGTCTGTAATTCTTTCTAATATGAATTCTATTGCTTGTTCATGATTTTTTGCATAGTGTTCAAATTTATGTGAAATGCCATTTACTTTATGTGTTAGAAAAGAGTTTTCTTGCCCAATTCTTTCAAAATACCCTTTGGCAAGCATCTGCTCTGTTTGCATATCTATAACTTGATATTTTAATGATGAGCTTCCAGAGTTTAATACTAAAATTTTCATAAATCAATTCCTTTCCACTTTAATTTTTAATATTATACTTTTTATTATCTTTAGTTTTGTGCTTGTACTGCAGTAATTGCAATAACACCTGCTACATCGCTGCTACTACATCCCCTTGATAAATCATTAACAGGTTTGCTAATTCCTTGGCAAAGTGGTCCATATGCTTCTGCTTTAGCTAGTCTTTGAACTAGTTTGTATCCTATGTTTCCGCAATTTAAGTCTGGAAAAATTAAAACATTTGCCTCTCCTTTTATTGGACTATTTGGAGCTTTTAGTTGTGCTATTTCTGGAATGATTGCTGCATCTAATTGTAATTCTCCATCTACTAATAAGTCTGGTTCTAATTCTTTTACCTTATTTGTAGCTCGTATCATTTTTTCAGTTAATTCTGATTTTGCACTTCCATGACTTGAATATGAAAGCATTGCAACTTTTGGCTCTTTTTTTACTAATTGTCTAAAACTTTTTGCTGATGAAATGGCTATGTGTGCTAAGTCAGTGTCTGTTGGATTTTCATTTAAACCACTATCTGCAAATATAAATGTCCCATTTTCACCATATTTGCAATGTGGCACTATCATAACAAAAAAAGCTGAAACTAATTCAGTACCTGGAGCAGTCCTTAGTATTTGTAATGCTGGTCTTAGCGTGTCTGAAGTTGAATGTATTGCTCCTGAAACTAACCCATCTGCTTCACATGTTTCGTCTTTTACCATTAGCATTCCATAATATACTGGATTTTTTAGTAATTCTTTTGCTTGTTCAATTGTTAATCCTTTATTTTTTCTTAATTGATATAATGTATTTACATATTCATTATATTTTTCTGAGTTATTTGGATTAACTATTTTTGCTCCTTTTATATTGATACTATTTTCTTCAGCTTTTTTATTTACTTTTTCTTCGTCTCCTATTAATATGATGTTTGCATATTTTTCTTTTAATACTTGTTCAGTTGCTTTTAGTATTCTTATGTCTTCACTTTCTGGCAGTACTATTGTCTTTATTTGTTGTTTGGCCCTTTGCTTTATCTCGTCTATAAATGACATTTTATTTCCTCCTTTTGCTTTTGTATTTTCATTATATAGGTTATTTGTTAAAATGACAATAGTTTTTTTAAATTATTTTTTTATAAAAAAATTACTGGTCAGTCTAAAATTGAATACTCAATTTTCTTTTAGACTAATCAGTAACTTTAAACACTTTTAATAGTAAGTATCATACTTAACTAAAAATTGATTTTTATTATTCCTATAGATTCTTACCATAAAACTAACATTGTAAGTACTGTAGCAAATACAATCTGAGGTTTTGTAAGTTCCTTTGGTAGCAATTCTAACTCTAAATCATCATCTTCTTTAACATCAACAATTGAAACTTCAAAAGACTTTACTTCATTTAGCTCGAAATAAAATTCAAATACTTGTGAACTTCCTATATCCAAATCTTTTACTTGAATATATTTTCTACCTAGCAATACATCTCTTTTAGAGTAAATATCAAAACGTATATATTTGCCATTTAAATCGTTTTCTGCTGTATTTGTAGCAAGTCCCCTTATTCTTCCATTTACCAATGTTGCTTGTGCTTGATATACACTTATTTGACTTATATTGTCTTTTCTAGTAATATCTTTATATGATGAATTTAGTCCTACATTTATTATAAATTCTGAGAATACAATAAACAATACTAACCATATAACATATTTTAAAAAAGTTTTCATTCTATCCATAATATTATATCTCCTCTAATTTATATTTACCTATCATATTACATTATATCAAATTTTTACCTATATTTCAACTAAAATATCTTTTCCTAAATATACAGAATATATATATACCTTTTTTACTGGTTTATGTAAAGCTTGTTCTAGTGCATTTTTATATAGTTCTAATTGCTTAAAATATTTTTGTTTAAGTTCATTCTCATGTCCTTTTTCTACGTAATCAGTTTTATAGTCTACTAAAACTAAATCATTTTCTTTGTTTATATAATATAAGTCTATAATTCCTTGTACTAATAAATTTTCATCAGTTTCTTCATTGTATATACTACTTGCAGGGAGATTTATATAAAATGGTTTTTCTTTATATACTTCTTTTGCTGTTTTCATCTCTTCCCAAATTTTTGATTTAGTAAATTCTAGTATTTTGTATGGGTTTATGCTTTCTTTTTCTTTGCTTGTAATTATTTGTTTTGTTTCTAATTCATCTATTAATTCTTTGATATTATCTAAAGTATATTCTCTATTTTCTTGTAATTTTTGCATACATAAATGTACCAATGTTCCTTTTTGGGCAGATGTAAGTTCTTTTTCGTCTTCATTTCTTGTAAATTGTGGTTTTGGTAATAATATTTCTTTACTTGAATTATTACCAATCAATTCTTCAAATTCTACTGTATTTTCAGTTTCATCCATATCTATTTGCATCTGTTTTATTTTTGTAACTGAGGTTTTGGTTGGTATAGTTGTTGCTAGCTTGTATTTATAATTGTAATTTAATATTTCATTTATTTTTTCTAATTGTTTTTTATCAATTTCATGGTTTTCTAATAAATCTATTACATTAACTTCTTCATTTGATATGGTTTCAAATGTTTTTATTATTTTGTCTTTTTTATATATATTTAAATCTACAATTTTGCTAATTGATTCTTTTTCATAGTTATATACAAGCATTATCCAATCTAAATATTTTTTATATTTCTTTACTAAAATTGGATTTATTTTTCCAGATGTTTTTATGTATTTTGAAATTTCTGTATCTATTTTTTCTTTGTCTTTTTCATAGTCTTTTGAAAGTCCTGTTATTATTAGTTTTTCTTTTGCTCTTGTTAAAGCCACATATAAAATTCTCATTTCTTCTGAAAGAGTTTCTTTGAAAACTTTTTCTTTAATTGATGCTTTTGTTAGTGTGTCATATTGTATTTGCTTTTCGTAGTCTATGTATTTTACACCTATTCCCATTTGTTGATGTAATAATATATTTTGTTTTATGTCATTTAAATTAAATTGCTTTCCTGTATTTGCTAATATAACTACTGGAAATTCTAATCCTTTGCTCTTATGAATACTCATTATTCTTATAACATTGTCATTTTCTCCAATAAGCTTTGCAGAGCCTAAGTCTCCGCTTCCTAGTTTCAATTTTTCTATAAATTTTATAAAGTTATATAATCCTTTGAAATTATTTTGTTCGTATTGCTTTGCTCTTTGAAATAACATTTTTAAATTTGCTTGTCTTAGTATTCCATTTGGCATTAAACCTACATAATTGTAATACCCTGTGTCTAAATATATTTTCCATATTAGTTCATCTAAAGCTAAATATTCTTGCTCTTTTCTCCAAGTTTCTACCATATTTAAAAAATTTTGTATTTTTGCTTGCAATTTTTTGTCTACATTTACTATTGCTTTTTGCATACAAGAATAGAAATTGTCGTATTTGTCAGATAGACGTATTTGTATTAATTCGTCATCTGTAAATTTTCCTATATTTGACCTTAATACTGTAACTAATGGAATGTCTTGTATTGGATTGTCTATTATTTTTAATAGACTAATTATTGTTTGTATTTCTATAGAGTCTAAATATTCTTGTGAACTGTCAGAAAATACTGGCATATTTAAGTTAATTATTTCTTGTTCAAATATTGGTGCTGTGGTTGAGGTGCTTCTTAATAAAACTACTATATCTCTGTATTCTATATTTCTGTATTCCCCATTTTTTCTGTCCCAAATTTGATATTTTTCATTTATTAACTTTTTTATTCTGTTTGCTACAAATCTTGCCTCTAATTCTATGTCTTCAATTCTTTCTTCATCTTCTGTTTCCTCGTCTTCTGAATTTTCTATATATTCTATATTTTCTATCTTTTCTGTTATATCTTCATTTTTTAAATCTATTATGTCTATTTCTGTTTTGTTTTCGTTTTCTGGAAAGTCTGCACCTAAATTTAAATATTCATTTTCGTTATATTCTATATCTCCTAATATACTACTCATGATATTTTGAAATATTATATTTGTAAAGTCTAATACATTTTTTCTGCTTCTAAAGTTTTTAAATAATTGTATTTTTAAGTCTTCTTTTTGGTTTCTATTAGATTTTAATTTGTATTCATTGTATTTGCTTAAAAATAGTTCTGGCATTGCTTGACGAAATTTGTATATACTTTGTTTTACATCTCCTACCATGAATATGTTTTTTCCATTTGATACAGATGTAAGTATATATTCTTGTACTAAATTACTATCTTGATATTCGTCTATTGCAATTTCGTTGTATTTTTTTTCATATCTTTTTGCTACTTCTGTTTTTTGTATATTTTCATTATCACTGTCTTTTTGTTCTTTTATTAATATTTTTAATGCAAAGTGTTCTATGTCATTAAAGTCTGCTATGTTTTTTTCTCTTTTTCTCTTGTAAAATTCTTGGTCAAATTCTAATATTAGATTTTCTAATTTTTTTAGAATTTGATACATGTCATATATGTCTTGATTTGCTTCTTTAGAATTGCATATCAATATTTTTCCTATTGATGTATTTATTTTTTTCTTTATGTCGTCTCTTATGTTTTTGGCTTCTTCTTTTATTTGTGATTCTACTTTTTTTCTTGGCCAATTGGTTAATATCATATTTTTATATATATTAAATGCATCATCCCAATTACTTAAGTTGTTTTTTAAGTTTGTTAATTTTTCTATGTCATCTCTTATTGTTTGGCAAAATTTTTCAAGTTCTTCTTCTTGTTCTAATTTCTTTTCTATGTCTTCTAAAGTTGTTATATGGTCTATAAGTTCTTCTTCTATTTGCTCTAATAGCTCTTTACCCCACATACTTAAACTGAAATCTTTTTCTATTTCTTTTAAGTTAAAGTATTCTATTTTTTGCTTTAGCCATTTTTCTGGAAATGGATTGCTTTGTATATATGTATGTATTTTTAATACTAAGTCTTTTAATGGTGTGTCATCTTTATAACTTGTGTATGTGTTTATTAATTTGATAAAGTCGCTGTCTTCTTGTTCGTATTTTTTTTCAAATATTTCGTCTATTACTTCTTGTTTTAATAATTCTATTTGGGTTGTGTCTGCTATTTTGAAATTTGGAGAAACGTTTTCTAGTTCATAAAAGTTGTTTCTCACTATTTCTAAACAAAATGAGTCTATTGTGCAAATGCTTGCTTTGTTTAATAAAGTGATTTGCTTTTGTAAGTGTTGATTTTCTGGGTCTTCTTCTAGTTTTTTGTATATTGCATCTAATATTCTTTGTCTCATTTCAGATGCTGCTGCATTTGTAAATGTTACTACTAATAGCTTGTCTATATCTATGTTTTCATTTATTATTTTGTTTATTATTCTTTCTACTAATACAGCTGTTTTTCCACTACCTGCAGCTGCTGCTACAAGGATATTGGAATTTTTTTCGTATATTGCATCTATTTGTTCATTTGTCCATTTTACTAACATATTACTCCTTATTTTTTAAATAGTTTGTTAAATAGTCCTTTTGCATCTTCATTTAATTTATTTTCTATTCTATTTTTTGGTTTTTTGTTTTTTAGTTCTTCTTTTTCTTCGTGTTTATTATTTGAATGTTCTTGTTTTTCTTCTTCGTCATCATCTAAGTTAAAGTCAAATTGATATAGTGAGTCTTCTTCGTCATCATCATCGTCGTCGTCATAGCCAAAGTCGAATTCTTTTAGTATGTCGTCATTATCGTTTTGGTCATAACCAAATTTTAATTTTTTTGGTAATCCTTCATCTTCACTTTTATTAGCTTTTTCTAAGAATTCGTCATCATCAAAGTCATCAAGTATGTCATTATCAAATTCTTCATCTAAATCTTCGTCTCTGTCAACTTCTATGTTGCTAGTGTATTGCTGTGCCATGTTATAATTTTCTTCTTCTTGTTCTTTTTTCTCATCATCTTCGCTACTGCTGCTTGTTCCAAATTTTCCTAAAAAGTCTTCGTCATCATCTTCGTCATAGTCTTCATTTTCTTCGCTCTGTTCTATTATATTTGTGCTATCTTCTTCTAAAGTGTCGTATTCTTCTATTTCTTGTTTAGTGTTTGTGTCATGTTTTTCTAAGTTTTCTTCTTTTTTATTGTCTTCTGGTTCTTTTGATGTTTCTTTTTTGGGATTTTCGTTAAATTTTCCTAAAAAATCTTCTTCATCTTCTTCTTGGGTTTCTTTTTTGGTATTTGTGTTATATTGCCCTAAAAAATCTTCTTCATCTTCATCATCATCTTCTTCTAAATATTCACTTTCTTTAGCATCTTTCGCATCAAATTGCTTAGCTAAATTTTCTTCTTGATTGTCTAAATCTATTTCGTCATCATTAAAATCTATTTGGTTTAATATATCTTCTTTTTCTGCTTCTTTTTGATTACTATTTTGTTCATAGTCTTCTTCGAATTTTACGTCTTCAAATTCTTCTTCATTATTTTTTTGTACTTTTTGTTGTTCATTTTCTTTTTGAGCTTGCTTGTCTGCTTCTATTTGAGCTTTTGTTCTTCTTGTTCTTTTTTTAGGTTTTTCTACTTCATCATTTTCTATGTCGTTTTCTTGGGTTAGTTCTTCTGCATCTTCTGTGCTTTCTATTTTTAATTCTGATAGGTCTTTTTCAAATTTTGCTCCAACTTCTTGCTGAAATGTTGTGTATATGTGCTTTATTCCTTCGATTCTCCAATAGTTGGAGTTTATTAATGTTCCCATTCTTAGTGTTATATTGTTTACTTCTTGTTCAAAACTCTTTTCTTTTGCTTCTATGTTTCTTAAATATGTATTGTTGTATAATTCTTTGTATGCTTTTTTGGTCGCTTTGTTTACTGTTTCTCTTAAAATTAATTCATATAAATTGTTAATTTGTGCTATATCTTCATCAAAACCTTGACATGCTTCTTTCATCATTTGTTCATGGACATTTGGTCCACTTATTGCTGTCATTCTTTCATTGTCTAAAAATCCTACTACATATTCTTTTTGGGCTTCTAAAAATGCTAATTTTACTGATATGTCTCTTAATGCTTTTTCATGTTTTGCCATTTTTACTTCTTCTGTTTCTATTTCTTGAAAAAATCTTTTTGTTCTTTCATATATAATGGTGTAACATTCTGCTTCTTTTTGTGCAATTGAAATTCTTACTTCTACTGCTTTTTTTATTACTTGCTCGTTGAAACCTACTTTTTCATTTTTACCATTTTTCATCATTACATTTACTAATTCTGTTACTACACCTTGAGTTTCTATATCTATAAAAGCTTTTACTCTTTTTGCAATGTTTATGTCTATTTCTGCAAATATTTTTTTTGCATTTTCTATAAAGTTTATATGATTTTCTTCTATTACACGCCTTTTTCTTGTTATTTTGTTTCTTGCTTTTTGACGCTCTATAAAAATAGCTAATGATTTTACATATTCTTCTCTTAGCTGTTTTAATTCAATATTGTTACTTTCTATAATTTTTTCTACTTTTTGCATTCTTTCATCTAATTTTGCTGGTTCTTCGCTTAGGTCATTAAATAATTTGTTTCTTTCTTCTTCTAGCTTTATGTTGTTTTCATATAGTTTTGATTGTTTTGCTTGGATTTCTTGTATGGTTCTAGCTATTTCGTCAAATAGGTTTATTAATCCATCTTCTTCTATTAGTACCTCTCTGTATTGTTTCATTTCTTCTATTAATCCTTTGTAATTTTGGTAGTTGCTTTTTAAATTTATTTGTTTGTCAAAACCAAAATATCTGTCTAGATATCTTTCTAAAACAATAGCATTTCTTTCATACATTTTTACTTCCTCCGAAAACATTCTTTTTTGATTTACTTTCTATTATACATAATTATGTTAAAAAAGTCTAGTAAAATCCTAGACTTTTTTAATTTTTTCGTATGTTATGTACTCAAATTCTAAATTATTTATGTCATCTTTTAAGTTTGATATTCTTTCTATTTCTTTCCATTTTGTTTCATCTATTCTTGGAAAAAATGCATCTCCATTAAATTCTTTGTTTATCTGTGTTAGATATATCTTGTCTACATATGGCATAAGTAGATTATATATCATTGCTCCACCTATTACAAAGCATTCTTCTTCACTTTCTATATATTGCTGAATTTCTAATAGAGAGTGCACAACTTCTACATTTTCATTTTTTACTTTGAAGTCTGGATTTTGCGTAAATACTACATGTTTTCTGTTTGGTAATATTCTTCCTAATGATTCAAATGTTTTTCTTCCCATTATTATTACATGCCCAGTTGTTATTTCTTTAAATCTTTTTAAATCTGCTGGTAAATTCCATATTAATTTGTTGTCTTTTCCTATTATATTATTTTTTGCTTTTGCTACTATTATACTTAACATCTTTTTTCTCCTTTTATTCTGCTACTGGTATTTTTCCTAAATTTATTTCTTTATTATAGTCATAATCTAATATTTCAAAATCTTCTACTTTGAATTCATAGAAATTTTTTGTTGGATTGTTTATTTTTAATTTTGGATGAACATCCATTGCTTTTGCTTCTATTAATTTTTTTACTAATGGTATATGTCTGTCATATATGTGACAATCCCCTATATTATGTGTTAAAGTTCCCACTTCTAACCCTGCAATTTGTGCAAACATGTATTGTAATGCTGCATATTGCATTACGTTCCATCCATTTGCTGTTAACATGTCTTGTGAACGTTGGTTTAAAATTAAGTGTAATTTTCCTTGTTTTACTAACCATTGTGTTCCATATGCACATGGCTCTAATGCCATGTCTTTTAATTCTGAATGGTTGAATATGTTTGTCATTATTCTACGACTTGATGTGTCGTTTTTTAATAAATATAGTACAAAGTCTACTTGGTCCATTTCTTGAATTCCTTGCTTTGTTTTGAATTGGTATTTTTTTGCCATTTGGTATCCATATGCTTTTCCTATACTTCCATTTTCGTCTGCCCATTGATCCCAAATGTGTGAATTTAGGTCTTTTGTGTTATTTGATTTTTTTTGCCAAATCCATAGTATTTCGTCTATTGCTCTTTTTACTGTGTTTGTATTGTTTCTTAGTGTTATCATTGGAAATTCTTTTCCTACATCATATTTGTTTGTTACTCCTATTATTGATATATAGTTGGCTTCACTTCCATCTTCCCATCTGGTACGTACATTGGTGCCTTCTGATGAATATCCATTTTTTATTATTTCTTTACATGTTTCTATAAAATTTTTGTCTGCTTGTGTCATTTTTTATCACTCCTTTTTTTAGTCAAAGTATATCATACGAGCTTATAATTGTAAATTATTTTTTGTTCAATTTTAAGATTTTAGAAAGTAATACTTCTTGGAGTTTTTTTGCCACGAGGACGTTTCTCTTTGGCACATTCTGTTACATTTCCCATTTTGGTACATATTCTTCTTCATGCTCTCCAAGTTCTTGTATGTATCCATTTTCAAATTCTAATTTCTCTACGTATTTTTCTATTTCTTTCCATTCTTCTTTTGTTAATTTTCTATTTAATTCCTCGTTTTGTTTTGCTTTGTAAGTTGGAAAGTATTGTGCCATAACACTTACATATATGTTTTGTGGCAAATTTTCTTTAATATATTTTAAAACTTTTTTACTATTTTCTATATTATTTGGTAATACTAAATGTCTTATAATTATGCCTTTTTGCATAACGCCATCAGAGTTTAGCTTTATTTCTTTAACTTGTCTTATCATTTCCTTTATAGCATTTGTAGCTACTTCAAAATAATTTTCTACCTTAGAGTATTTTTTTGCTATATTATTGTCAAAATATTTTAAATCTGGCAAATATATGTCAATATATCCTTCTAGCATTTTTAATGTTTCTATGTTTTCATAAGCATTGGTATTATATACAATTGGTATTTTTAATCCTTCTTTTTTTGCTATTTTTATTGCTTGTATTATTTGAGGAACATAAATTGTTGGTGTTACTAAGTTTATGTTTTCTACATTTTTACTTTGCTGAGTTAAAAATATTTTAGCAAGTTCTTCTATTGTTATTTCTTTTCCTTTGCCTTCTTGGCTTATTTCATAATTTTGACAAAATATACAGTTTAAATTGCAGTTAGAAAAAAAGACTGTTCCAGAGCCTTTTTTTCCACTTATACATGGTTCTTCAAAATCATGTATAGAATATAATGCTATTTTTATTTTATTTGTTGCTTTACATCTACCTGTTTGCCCTTTATTTCTATCAATTTTACATTTATGTGGGCATATATTACAATAATTATTTAACATTTTTATATTATTCAACCTTTTCAACTATTAAATTTTCATTTTCTTTTTTTATATATATTGTTTTTTTGCTAAATTTATCTATATTTTGTTTTACTATTTCTTGTATTTTTGTTTCATTTTCTTCTAATCCTACTTCTGCTATTGGCTCTTCTTCTAAATTAGTTATTGTTATATTTGTTCCAGATGAATAGTCTTCTATATATTCAATTATTTCTAATATATATCCATTTTCTGTTCTTGTGATATTGTTTAATATGAATATATCTTCTTTATTGTCTAAATTGACTTCTGATGGATAATATTTGTTTTTGCTTTCATCATATATAAAACTTTCTGTTTCTTCTTGTTTTAACTCTTTTTGAAAATTTTCTCCAAATAATTCTTTAGCTTTTGCATTTATTTGCTCATATGTTAGTTCATATTCTTCGAGGTCTTTTTTTACTACTTCCCAAATCCATAACTCACTTGCATTGTTTATGTTGTCAAACTTTGGCAATGCTTCTTTTGTTACTTCTTTCCACATGTATATTTTGTTAATATATTCTTGTATTTTATTTATTTCATCTATTGTTATGTTATCATTTTTTACTGTTAATGTGTTTGTATATGCTACCATTCCAATAAATACTATTGCCAAAGCAATTATAATGATTAGTAGTTTTTTCATTATTCTTTCCTTTCAAAATTATTTACTATTCATAATCAAATAATTTTTCTAGAATTCTTTTATATCTTCTAAATATTTCGTTATTTTCATCTTGATTTTCAATGCAACTTTCATATACACTACAATAATACCATTTTTGCTTTTCTTTTCCTCTTTTTAGTGCACTCCATGCTTTTTCTTCCCCATATTTTTGTATGCTTTCATATAAGTCCTCTAAATTGCTTATTTTGTCACATGCAACAATTAGTTTAGAACCTAATGGGGCATTTTTTATGTGTTCTATTGTGTGGATTTTTCTATCTTCCCATTCTAATGATTTGTCTGGTTCTGATGCATCATATACGTAATCTCTTACTTTTTTTCCAAATTCTTTTTCTATATCTTCAAATGTATATTTAGTATCTTCTACGACATCATGTAATATTCCTGCTGCTACAACATCTTCTTCACAATTATTTCTTTGTAATAACATTCCTACTGTAAAAGGATGAAATATCATATCTATATCTTCTATTTTCCTTTTCTGTCCTTTATGTGCCTTTGTTGCAAAATAAATTGCATATTCTATTTTATCTTTTTCCATCTATAATTCCTTCCCTTCTTAGGCATAATTTTTTTGCCTTTTTTATTTTATTAAACTAAGTATATACTAATTTTTATTTTTCTTCAATATTTTTTTTATTTTATTTACTTTTTATATTTGGTGTGCTAGAATGTGTTTATAAAAAAATATAAGGAGGTTTCGTATGAATATGCGGCCATATGTAGTAGAGTTTTTAGGCACACCTGAAGCTGGAAAAACCACTTCTATTCACAAAATTGCTCCTATTCTTAAAGAGCATGGGCTTAATGTTTCTATTGTTCAAGAGTCTGCTGAAGTTATTCCAAAACATATTCCCAAAGGTTCTTATGATTCTAATTTATGGATGCATCTTCATACTTTAGAAAATATAATTTCCGTAAAATATATGGGAGATTTTGATATCATTTTAGTATACAGAGGCTATATTGACAACCATTTTTGGATGTATAAACTCTTTCATGAAAGAAAATGTTCCTTAGAGCAGTATTGTAGCATGCTTGAACTACATTTTGTTCAAGAAATTGTTCCTGATTTGTTAATTGCCTTAACTGTTAAAGGTAATGAATCTGTATCAAGAAGAGGTGGCGAAGGAAAACTAGTAACTAGAAGTTATATCGAAAGTTATAATCAAAAGTTTGATGAATTTTACAAATTAATTTCTATTCCAAAACTAAAAATGGATACTACTAATATTACACAAGATAACGTAGTATCAGTTTTAACAGATTGCATTTTATCGAATTATGTTAGCAAAGGTTTTTGTTTAGACTGAAATTACCCAAAATAAAGGCAAGGTATATTACTTTATTGTAAATTTTACCTTGCCTTTGCCTTTTTAGGCTGTTTCTTTTTTATTTTTTTCTGGAATTTCTCTTTTTTTCTTTTTTATTATTGCCCTTGTTTGTAGTTTGTTTTCACCTTCTACGATTTTGGGGCCACTATTTCCAATTACTGTATCTCTAGTTAGTATACATTTTTCAATATTTGGATTTGATGGAATTTCAAACATAATGTCTCTCATAATTTCTTCAATTATTGAACGTAAACCTCTTGCTCCTGTTTTTCTTTGTATTGCTTTTTCTACAATTGCTTCTAAAGCTTCTTGTTCAAATATAAGTTCTACTCCATCAATTTCAAATAGTTTTTGGTATTGCTTTACTAAAGAGTTTTTTGGCTCTATTAATATTTTTGTTAAGGCTTCTTTGTCTAAGTCTTTTAAAGTTGCAACTATTGGTAGTCTTCCTATAAATTCTGGAATTAAACCATATTTTAGTAAGTCTTGTGGTAATAATTCTTTAAATACTTCATATTTATTTATTTCTTTTTTGCTTTCTAGTTTTGTTCCAAATCCAATAGATTTTTTGCCTGTTCTATCTTTTATTATGTTTTCTAAACCTTCAAATGCTCCTCCACATATTATTAATATGTTTTCTGTGTTTATTTGTATTAGCTCTTGATTTGGATGTTTTCTTCCTCCTTGTGGTGGAACTGAGGCTATTGTTCCTTCTATTATTTTTAATAATGCTTGTTGTACTCCTTCTCCACTTACATCTCTTGTTATAGAAGGATTTTCAGATTTTCTTGTTATTTTGTCTATTTCATCTATATATATTATTCCTTTTTCTGCTTTTTCAACATCTCCATCTGCTGCTTGAATTAATTTAAGTAGTATGTTTTCTACATCTTCTCCTACATAACCTGCTTCTGTTAAGGTCGTTGCATCTGCTATTGCAAATGGTACGTTTAATATTTTTGCTAATGTTCTTGCTAGTAAAGTTTTTCCACATCCAGTTGGTCCTAATAATAATATGTTACTTTTTTGTATTTCTACATCATCTTTTTTTTCGTTTTCTTTATGTGCTATTCTTTTATAGTGGTTGTATACTGCAACTGATAATGTTTTTTTGGCTTCTTCTTGCCCTATTACATAATCGTCTAATACCTTTTTTATTTCTTTTGGACTTGGAATGTTATTTACTTCATTTAATGTGTATCCTGCTTTTTCGTCTTCGTATAACTCTTGTTCGATTATGCTTGTGCATAAGTCTACACATTCATCACATATATATACTCCTGGTCCTGCTACTATTTTTCTAACATTTTCTTGTGCTTTCCCACAAAATGAGCATCTTATATTTCTTGGTATATCGTTTTTAGCCATGCTTTTCTCCTTTTATTTCATTATATTATTTTCTTTTGTCCATAATTCCATCTATTAAACCGTATTTTAATGCTTCTTCTGCTGTCATGTAATTGTCTCTTTCAGTGTCTCTTTGTATTGTTTCTACTGTTTGACCTGTTCTTTCACTTAAAAATTTATTTAATTTTTCTCTTGTTTTTACAAGGTGGTCTGCATGTATTTTTATTTCTGTTGTTTGTCCAGATAGCCCTCCACCACCAATTAATGGTTGATGTATTAGTATTTCTGCATTTGGAGTTGCAAATCTTTTTCCTTTTTCTCCTGCTGCAAGTAATGCTGCTCCCATACTTGCTGCCATTCCTATACATATTGTAGATACTGGACATTTTATATAATTCATTGTATCTATTATTCCCATTCCGTCTGTAATTGACCCTCCTGGTGAGTTTATATATAGGTTTATGTCTCTGTCTGGATCTTCTGATTCTAAGAATAGTAATTGTGCTATTACTAAGCTTGATGTAGTTGGATTTACATCTTCTCCTAAAAATATTATTCTGTCTTTTAATAATCTTGAGAATATGTCATATGACCTTTCTCCTTTACTTGTTTGTTCTATAACATAAGGTACTAAACTGTTTCTTTCTAACATATTTTTTTCCTCCTTGTTTAATTTTTATTTTATCTTTGCGTTTTCTACTAAGAAGTTTATGGCTTTTTCGTTTTCTATTCCTTCTTTTATGTAATTTTTTACGTTTTCATTTTTTAAGAATTCTTCATCATTTTCTTTTCCGTAGTTTTTTGCCATTTCTTTTATTTTTTCTTCTATTTCTTTTTCTGTTGCTTCTATTTTTTCTGCTTTTCTAACTGCTTCTAATGCTAGTCTTGATTTTATTGCTTCTATTGCTTGTGGTTCGTATTCTTTTTTTACATCTTCGATTTTTTTGTTTGCTATTTTTAAATATTGTTGTAATGTTAATCCTTGATATGATAAACGTTGCTCTATTTCTTTTACCATATTGTCTACTTCTGTTTCTACCATTCCAGATGGTATTTCTACTTCCATTTTTTCACATACTGCTTTTATTACTGCATCTTGTGTTTCATATTTTGCTTTTTCTTCGTTTTCTTTTTGTTTTCTTTCTTTTATGTTTGCTTTTAGTTCTTTTAGTGTGTCGAATTCACTTACGTCTTTTGCAAATTCGTCATCTAGTTTTGGTAATTCTTTTTTCTTTATTTCTTTTACTTTTACTTTGAATGTTGCTTCTTGTCCTGCTAAGTCTTTTGAGAAATATTCTTCTGGGAATGTTACTTTTATTTCTCTTTCTTCTTCTGTTTTCATTCCTATTACTTGATCTTCAAACCCTGGTATGAATGAGCCTGAACCTATTACTAGGTCATAGTCTTCTCCTTTTCCACCTTCAAATGCTACTCCGTCTTTGAATCCTTCAAAGTCAATTGTTGCTGTGTCTCCTTTTTCTACTGGTCTGTCTTCTACTGTTATAAGTCTTGAATTATGTTCTTGCATGTGTGATAATTCATGCTCTATGTCTTCGTCTGTTACAGTATACTCTATTTTTTTGATTTCTATACCTTTATATTTTTCAAGTTTTGCTTCTGGCTTTGTTTGCATTACTGCTGTGAATATTAGATCTTTTCCTTTTCCTATTTGTGTTACTTCTACATCTGGTCTGCTTACTATTTCTAATTTTTGTTCTTTTACTGCTTCTTCTAATGCTTCACTTGCTACTTCATTAAATGCGTCTTCATAAAATACTTCTTCACCATAATATTTTTCTACTATTTGCATTGGTGCTTTTCCTTTTCTAAATCCTGGTATGTTGAAGTATTTTGCGTTTTTGAAATATACTTTTTTTGTTGCTTTATCAAATTTTTCTGCTTCTACTGTTAGTTCTATTTTTATTTCATTTGCATTTTCTGTTTTTTCTAATTTTGTTTTCATTTTTTTCAAATCCTTTCTATTTTTCTAAATAAAACTACATATGCCTATTTATTGTTTTTTCATTTAACTTATGTAGCTTTTTTATTATACCACATTTTTCCTATTTTGCAAGGTTTTTGAAAGAATTTTTGAAAAATACTTGTTTTTTTTTATTTTTTGTGTTAAACTTGTTAATAGTCAGTTTATTAAATTTTAGGAGGTGCAATATAGATGGCTAAATGTGCAATTTGTGATAAATCAGTTACTCATGGAAATAAACTTAGCATTACTCGTTCACATATAAGTAAAAGAAATACTAGAACTTGGAAACCAAATTTAAGAAGTGTTAAAATAATGGAAAATGGTGAAACTAAAAGAATTTATGTATGTGCTAAATGCTTAAGAAATGGAAAAGTAAAAAGAGCTTAAAAAAAGAAGAACTTAAATAAGAATAAATCATTCTTATTTAGTTCTTTTTTATTATGGTCTTAAAGCTGTAATTGGTATAACATATACTCCGTCTGGTCTTTTGTATGCTGCATTAGAAAGTCCACATATTACACAAAGAACAGATGGTACTTTTCCATTTTCTTGTTTAATTTCTTGTTTTAAAGTTAATAAATTTTTAGCTGCTTCATCAATCTTATTTGCTCCAAGCTTTATTTCAAATGCACACCATTCACCATTTTCTAATTCTATAATACTATCAACTTCTCTATTCTGATAGTCTTGATAATGATAACATTTTGCATTGAAACTATCAGCATATATTTTTAAATCTCTTTCAACCATTGCTTCAAATAAAAAGCCAAATGTCTCTAAATTATTTATTAATTTTTCTTCTTCTTTTATGTTTAACAATGAACAAGCAATAGAAGGATCTGCAAAATGTCTTTTTTCTAATTGTTTTACTCTTATAGAAGAGCGAATGTTTGATGAAAATGGTTCATCATTATCTAACAAATATAATTTATCTAATGCATTCAAATATGAGGCTAGCGTATCTATATCTATATCTTCATGGTCTATATCACTTATGTCCTTTTTTAATGTCATATTTGATACAGTTGTACTTTCATTTCTTGCTAGAGATTTTAATAATAATTTTACTTTATGCTTGTCTCTATTTACACCATCTAATCTAATTAGGTCATCATCTATTATTAATTTTATATATTCTTGTATTGCCTCACTAGAGTCTTTAGGAGAATAATCTATATTACCAGGCCATCCTCCTCTAATAATTAAACCTGCAAGATGTCTTAAATCAACCTCACCTGTTAATTTTGGTGTTAATTTATTATGGCATAATTCTTTAAGTGATATATCTCCTGTGGAATCTCCTGATTCAAATAAGCTCATAGTTCTCAAGTATATTTTTCCATATCTTCCTGCTCCACTATGAGATATTCCTTTTCTATTTGGTGTAGAAGAACCTGTTAAAATATATTGTCCTTTTAATCCAGTCTTATCAACATCTGCTCTAATTTCGTCCCATAAGTTTGTAGCTTCTTGCCATTCATCAATTAATTTTGGCTTTTCTCCCTCTAAAATTAATGATGGGGATATTTTAGCAAGTTCTACATTATTAGATAATTCACCTGTTTTTTTATGTAAAAGCACCTCACTATTAGAATGGTAACGCCCAGCCCATGTTTTACCACAATATTTGGGTCCTTCTATACTAATAGCTCCAAATATTTTTAAATAGTGTTCTATTTTGTCATCTACTATTCTTTTTTTATAATTTTTTATTTCCATATAAAATTTTTCTCCTTTTTTATACTTTATCCTTCTACTACTATTTTACACTATTTATGATATTTTTGTCAATTGTATTCCGTGATTTTTTCAATTTTTATTCCGTGACTTTTTAGGATTTCATTCCGTGATTTTTTTATTTTTATTTCGTGACTTTTTGAAGTTTCATTCCGTGTTTTTTTTATTTTTATTTCGTGACTTTTGTGAGTTTCATTCCGTAATTTTTTGGTTTTGTTCCATAGCTTTTGACTCGTTATTTATTTTATTGCAATATGAATATTTTCAATTTCTGCCTTTAATTCTCTAGAAATTATGTTTTGAATTTGTGCAATTTCTTCTTGTGACATTTCTTCTGCACCTATAATTACACTTACACTATCTTGATTTACAAAAATAACATTATTGTCAAACCCTTTTGTTTTTATCAAATTTTCACATATCATTATACTATTTTTAGTTTGATTTATCTTAGATATTTCTTCAGTTGCAATTTGTTTCTGTGTTTCTAAGCTATTTGTACTATTTAAAATTTTTTCATAATTTTCAATCATTTGTGAATACATTGTATCCCTCTCCAATTTAGAAGTTTTAAAATAATCTTCATTTGAGGTAGATACAGATGCAGAAGTATTTACTGAATTTTCATTTTCCATTTCATTTGTATTAATTGTTTCATTACTATTTTCCTCTACCACATCATTACTGCTTACAAGTTTAGCATCTCCTATATTAGCCATTAACATATCGTCTTGTGATTCTAATTGCATACTTGTTTGCAAAGTATCATCTGCTTGATTGGTTGTATAATTTAAATATCCTGCTGCCATTAGCATTATCGCTATAACATAAATAATAATTTGATTTTTCTTTAATATTTTCATATTAGAATTCATTCCTTGTATAATATATTTAGGTTTTTAAAAGGTTACCCATAAACCTTTATATAGCAATTATTTCATGATATAA
>CANRPI010000014.1 GCA_947632475.1 uncultured Clostridia bacterium
TTACTTATTTTCAATATATTAGTGGTTTTTTCAACATTCGTTCCATTGCGAGGCACGAGCACATTTAGTACTATTGTAATTATTAATGCTATTAAGGTTATCCCTGCTCTTTTCTTTAATTTTTCTTTCATTACTTAATCGACCTCTTTCTTTTGTTTTTTTCTCTCTTTTACTTTTTAATTAAGTACAATACTTAATTAAAATATTAAAAGCTTAAAAAATATTAATTCTCTAATATTTTTTAAGCTTTTTTATTTTATTTTTTTCCTAACATTTTATATTTTTTTGAATTCAAACTATTGCATATTCCTTGTCTTTATGCTATATTTAGTATATCTTTATTTTTATTAAGTATTGTACTTAATTAAATTCCTAATGATTTATATTTTCTTGCTATCATATTTTTATCTTTGATTGATTTTTCACTCATAAATTAATATCCTCTTTGCTTCTATATTACAATAATTTATTTGTATCTATTTTATAGGTATATAGCATTTTTCTTTTATAAACTTTTTAATATTTTTTTCATCTTTTCCTTCATAATATGGAATAAGTAAATCTTTAAATTCTTGTGTTAACTCTGCTGGAATTGCTATAATACCTTTTCCTTTTGAAATTAGATAATGATTACTATAAATTACTGACGTCCTTTTATTTCCATCAATAAATATTTGCTTTTTCATTGTGTATAGTAAAAGTTCAATTGCTCTATCAATGTCATTCATTTCTTTACTAAAAATTTCCTCTAATTCTTCTTTGATGATACTTTCAATTGGTAAAGACGGTTTCCATGTTGTTCCGCCAATTGTTACTGGAACATTCCTTATTTTTCCTGCTGAATAGTAAAAACCTTCTTCTATCATTTTGTTTATTTCGCATAATAATGCAAAATTAGTGTTGCTTAAAATGACATTTTTGTTTAGTATAAATTCCCATGCATGTTTTAAATTTACTATTTTCATTACATCTTCTGATGTCATGTTATTTACTTTTCCACCTTCTATTATGCTTTCTGTATCTGCAAATGTAGTAGCAACGCCTTCTAATATCGCTTGTTTATAAATTGTATCTGCCAAATGTCTTCTAGCAAAATCTATATTTTGTTCTATTTCTTTAGGAATCTCTTTTTCTACATAATTTAATTGTTTTAACTTTTTGTTTATTTCTCTTATTTGTTTTTTTAGTTCTTTTGCTTTAATACTATTATTTAATACTAAACTATATAATTCTTCTGAATATTCTCCGACATATTTTGTTAAAGCTACTCCATCTTTTCTATAATGCACATATATATATTGATTTGAATCTTTTTCCCTTATTTCAACTGAACCGTAAGCAATAGATTGTAATTCATGTTCAAGTAATTTCTTATTTTGAAGAAGACTTAAAATTTCTACATTATCTTCCATGAGTATTCCTCCTTTTAAATGTGAAAATTTTTATTGTTTTTTCATTAATTTTGTTTCACATTTATATTATACCACAAAATTATAAAAATGTGAAACTTTTTCGTGTATTTTTATAAATTTTATTTCACATTTATATATTTTAACTTTTTTATATTCTAAATTATTTAGTTTGTTCATTTTATTCAAAAAATATCCCAGACAGTTATACTATCTGAGATATTTTATATTAATTAACTTTTTTTGTTTTATCTACCTTCATCATCAATAGAAATATCCTCTTCTGATATTTGCATTGCTTTGGATTTTGCATAAAAGGCTTCATCTTTTGCATGTATACTATCTATGAAATCTTTCTTTTCTTTATCATCTATCTTATTAAATTTACCACTTGTTATTAGTTTTACTTCTTCTGTTATAGGCATTGTTTCTGGCATACGTATATATTTAATTCTATCTATTAATCTTTCAATAATTCCAACTTTATATTTGCCTTCTGTTTTTGCTAGACCATATCTTGAGGCTGTTTGTCCAGCTCTTAGTATTTCTAATTTATCTTCACTATCTAGTTCTTTTCCTCTTAACATATCTATTAAATTAAATTTAGATAAACTATTAAAATTATATTTTATGTCACATTTAGGTTCATATTTTTCTTTTATCATTGTTCTGCAGTTTACTGCATCTAATATATATTGTTTCATAATTTTTTTCTTGTCTTCTTCTGGAACTTTTATTCTAGAAATAACCCCTAATATAGCTCTATCTATTGTCTCTTCAGCAAGACATGTTTGTATAGTTTCTTTAGCATGTTCTGTTTTAAATTTTATTCCCATTTCTTCAATTATCTTTTTTCCTTCTTTTTCAAAGTCTTTTTTAATTATGTCCTTTTTTATAACATATTCTTGTCCTTTATATGTTATTTTTGCTGTTCTTCCCATTTCTATTTTTATTTCTGGTTCTGCTTTTGGAGTTGATTGACTTGTTCCTTGGGTTGATGTACTTGTACTTGCTGCTGGTGTTACATTTCTTGGAGTTGCTGAACTTGCCCTTGCTGTTGGAGTTACTGTGCTTGGAGTTGGCGAACTTGTTCTTGCTGCTGGTGTTACCGTTTGTGGAGTTGGTATACTTGCTCTTGCTGTTCTTGTTTCTGGGCTTGGTGTATTTGTTCCTTGAGTTGATTGAACTGTTTCTTGTTCTGGTGTTTTTTCCACTTTAGTTGGTTTGATTTCTTCTGGTTCTTGTGTATTTTCTTCTGGGGTTGTTGAAGTTTGTTGTGGCTCTTCTTTTTTTATTTCTTTAGCAAGATTTTCAAGATTTTCATAAGTTAATTCTTGTTTTATTTTTGTTTCTAGTGTTGACATTTCCATGTATTTTTTTCTCATAATGTCATAGTCTACTTTTCCTTCTTCGCTATATTGTGCTATTTCAAGTTTTTCTTCTACTTCTTTTAATTTTCTCTTATTGTTTAAATATTGCTCTTTTGCATTTTTTACTGCTTTTTTGCCTTGGTCATCCATTGTTAAAAATTGTTCTTTGGATGTATCATTTAATTTTATTTGTTCTTCTAAATTTTTCTTTTCTGTTTCTAATTCTTTTATGTCATATTTTTCATTTATGCCTCTGTTTTTTTCAATAAATTCTTTTTTGGCTTCAATTTCTTCTAATATTTTTTCTTTCAATTCTGAAATTGCCTTTTCTACTTTTTCTTTTTCGTCTTCTCTTTGGTTAAATGCTTCTGCACGTAGTTTTTCTTTTTTTTCTAACTCATTTTTTGCATCTTGGTAAAATGAATTTTGTCTGTCAGGCATAGCTTGCATTTCTGATTTTAATTCCTCAATACTACTATTCATTTTTTCCATTCTGCTTTCCATTTCTTTAACTTTTTCTTTTGCAGCTGTAAATTTATTAATTTCTTCTCTTAAATTTTCTAAAATTTCTTCCATGTTTAATCACATTCCCTTCTTTTACAAATTACTTCTCATAATACCGCTACTTATTATTATAACATTTTTTTACAAAAAAGTCTAGTTTTTTATGTTAATTTTATACATATTTAACATAAATGTAATATTTTAGTAATATTGGCAGAATATATTGATTGTCATTATAAATCTGATTGAACATTGAAATTTGATAAACTTCTTTTTGCTAATTTTTCATATCTTTCTTTTTTATCTTTTATCTTTTTTCCTTCTAATTCTGGTAAAATTCCAAAATTTGCATTCATAGGCTGAAATTTTTCATTTGGAGTTGATATATATTTAGCTAAGGCTCCAATTACTGTGGTTTCTTCGAAAATAATTTTTTCTTTCTTATTATTTTCAAGACTATTTTGTTTGTTTCTTAAATACATATTTACTGCATTTAATGCTGAAACTAGACCAGATGATATTGATTCTACATAGCCTTCTACACCTGTTATTTGTCCTGCAAAAAATATATTAGAATTGTTTTTTAAATTATATGTTTCATCTAATAAAACACTTGAATTTATAAATGTGTTTCTATGCATTACTCCATATTTAACATATTCTGCATTTTCTAAACCTGGTATCATACTAAATACTCTTTTTTGCTCACTATATTTTAAGTTAGTTTGAAATCCTACTAAATTATACATACTTGCTTGTTTATTATCTTGCCTTAATTGAACTATTGCATATGGTCTTTTAGCTGTTCTTGGATCATCAAAGCCAACTGGTTTTAGTGGTCCAAATCTTAGAGTATCTATTCCTCTTTTTGCCATTACTTCTATTGGCATACATCCTTCAAAAATGTCTCGTTTTTCAAATTGATGTAAAGTTACTACTTCTGCTTCTACTAGCTCTTTCCAAAATTTTTCATATTCTTCTTTTGTCATTGGTAAGTTTATGTAACTTTGCTCTTCTTTATTTTGATTTTTTAATCTTTGTTTCCATTCTTCTTCTGTTTCGTTCTTTTTCTTTTCTTGAACATATCTATCTCCATAAAAGGCTATGTCAAAATTAATACTATTTTTTTCAATTATTGGAGCTGCTGCATCATAAAAATATAATTTATCTTGTCCTGTTATTTTTTGTATTTGATTAGCTAATGCATCTGAAGTTAATGGCCCAGTTGCAATAATTACTATTCCATCTTTTGAAATTTTTTCTATGTTTTCTACTTCTTCATGTATTACTTCTATGTATGGATTTTTTTCAATTTCTTCTGTTACTATTTTAGAAAAATTTTCTCTATCTACTGCTAATGCTTGTCCTGCTGGGAGACTAGTTTTGTCTGCAATTTTTATTAATAACGAGTCTAGTTTTCTTAATTCTTCTTTTAATAGTCCACAAGCATTTGTTAATAAATTTGATTTAAATGAATTGCTGCATACTATTTCTGCTAAATTTTTATTTGAATGTGCAGGTGAGTATTTTATTGGTTTCATTTCATATAATTTTACTTTTATTTTATTTTTTGCAATTTGATATGCTGCTTCACATCCTGCTAACCCTCCACCAATTACTGTTATATAATCTTTCATTATAATATTATATGCTAGCCTTAAAAGACTAGCATTCTCCTTCCTATTTTATAGATTCTAGCTTTAGCTAAATTATTTTATTTTTTATAATAAATTTAAACTAAGGTTTATTACTTCTAAATTTCAAGCTTAGCTAAATAAATTCATTATTTCTTCTTTTGAAAGTTTATTTATGAATGAAGTTTTTGTGCTTAACATGTTATTTGCTAAATTTGCTTTTCTTTCTTGTAAATCATATATTTTTTCTTCTATTGAGTTTTTAGTAATTAATTTATATACTTGCACATTGTTTTTTTGACCAATTCTATATGCTCTATCTGTTGCTTGATTTTCTGTGGATAAGTTCCACCATGGGTCGTAATGTATTACCATATCAGCTCCTGTTAAATTTAATCCTGTTCCACCAGCTTTTAATGATATAAGAAATACTTGTATTTGAGGATTTGTATTAAATTCTTCTACCATTTTTATTCTGTCTTCAACTTTAGTTGAACCTGTTAATTTATAGTATGTTATTCCTTTTTCTTTTAGTTTTTGTTCTATTAGAGGAAACATTGATGTATATCCTGAAAATAATAGTATCTTATGTCCTGATGAGGTTGCTCCTTCTATTATTTCTATACATTGGTCTAATTTACTACTACCATCTTTATAATTGCTTATAAATAAACTTGGATGACAGCATATTTGTCTTAATCTTGTTAATGCTGCAAGTATCTGCATTTGACTTTTTTCATATCCTTTGTATTCAAATTGCTCTTGTAAGTCTTGTTTGGCTTGTACTAAATAATTTAGATATATTTTTCTTTGTTCTTCTCCCATTTCGTTGTTTAATATTGTTATTGTTTTTTCTGGTAATTCTGTTAATACTTGTTTTTTGGTTCTTCTTAGCACAAAAGGTTCTATTAATGTTTTTAATTTTTGCATTGCTTCTTCACTGTTTTCTTTTATTATTGGCACTTCATATAAATTTTTGAATTTTTTATATGAAAATAAGTATCCTGGCATTATTAAGTCAAATATTGACCATAATTCTGCTAGTGAATTTTCTATTGGCGTTCCTGTAAGTGCATATCTTGTATCTGCTTTAATTTGTTTTATTGTTTTGGCATTTTGAGTATTACTATTTTTTAAATATTGTGCTTCATCTGCTATTAAGTATTTAAATTGGTAGTCTTCTTGTTTGTATAAGTCTATGTCCCTTTTTAATAAATCATATGATGTTATTACTAAATCATATTTATTTATTTGTTTTATTTTATTTTTTCTTTCTGTAAGAGTTCCTTTTATTACTAGTATTTTTAGTTCTTCTGCAAATTTTTCCGCTTCATTTTGCCAATTTAATGTTAATGAACTAGGTGCTACTACTATACTTGCTTTTTTATTAGCATTATTTTGAATGTAATTTACTATTAATGCTAATACTTGAATTGTTTTTCCAAGTCCCATATCATCAGCTAAAATTCCTCCAAATTTGTATTTGTCTAAAATTTTTAGCCATTTTACTCCTGTTTTTTGATAATATCTCAGAGTTTTTTCAAATTTTTCTGGTAGTTCAATAACTTCTTCTAATCTATCTTTATCTAAGTCTTCTACTATTTCTTTATAACTTTCGTTTTTTGTTATTTGTGTTCCTTTTATCCCTTTTAATAGTTGTTCTAAATATAAACTTCTATATATAGGTAGTTGTATTTCTCCGCTTTTTAAGTCTTTATAATTTAAGTCCATCCCTTTTACTATTTTGTCTAAAAATTCTATTTGTTTGCTATTTTCTAAGTTTAAAAAGCTTCCATCTTTTAGCCTGTGATATTTTTTCTTTAGTGAGTATTTTTCCATTATTTCTTGTAGTTCTTTTTTATCTATGTCTATTTGTGTTAAATCTATTTCTAGTAAATGATTTTCAACTTTTACTCCAACTTTTCCTATGTTTGGTATTTTTACTTGTTTTGTTTTAAAGTTGTCTGTTACAAGTACATCAAATTTTTGCATGTAGTACTCTATATCAGTTGTTAAAAATTCATAAATTTTGTCATTGTCTGGTAAAATAAATCTTAAATTTTTTATGTCTAACATAAATCCTGTTTCTTTGAATATGTTTAATGCTTTTGCTTCTTTTATTAGGTTTCTTGGAAAATCATATTTTTCTTTTTCATTTAGTGGATTTAGTTCATTTTGTTCATAACAAAATTTTACGTCTGCAACTAAATAGTCGTTTTCATCAAAGTCTAGATAAACTTTTACTATTAATTCTTTAGGTTTATATTTTTCTATTTCTTTTTTTGGTAAGTCTTCTACTATTATGGCATCTTTTACTTTCGGAATTACAATTGAAAATAACTGAGATAATTCGTTTTCTCCTAAGGTTATTTCAGTTATGTAATTTTTTCTAAATATTTCTAATAGTTTTAAATTTGTATTTTCAAATTCTTTTGTGCAACGATATAGTTTTTCTTCGTTTAGTATGTATTTGTAATTTTTTCCTTTTATTATTGTTACATTAAATATTTCTATGTTTGGTATAATTGCATATTGATTTTCTTGCATTTTCTTTAGTTTGAATTGTATTTTTGGCTGTTCTTCTGTAAATTCTATTTTTAGTATTTTATATTCTTTTTTCATTGTTACTTGTTTTTCTTTTAGTATTTCAAATAATTCATCTATTCCACTATTTCCTAATACTATACTAGTTTCACTTAGTGCTTTTCCATAATATTTATAATTACTATTTGAATTGGAGTTTGCATATGTTATTATTTCTGCATGCTTTAATAAAAATTCTAATAATGGTCTACTTTGTTCCTCAAACATTTCTTTTGTATGTAAAAATTCTAGCTTTTCTCCATATTTGTATATTTTCTTTTGCATCATTGCTGTATAAAATTCAGATAGGTTTTTTATTGTATACATTTTTGTGTTTCCAATTTTGAATTCTACTTTCATTTCTCCAGAAAATTTATCATAATATAATTGTGGTTCTAATTTTATTGTTCCATGGTCTTTTAGTTTTGTTTCTTCATTTTCTATCCCTTGTATTTCTTCATTATAAAATGTGTTTACCATTTGTATGAAGTTTCTATATTTGTTTTTGTCTGATTTTACTTCTTGTTTTGCTTGATTGTTATTTTTGCTTATGTTTTGTTTAATCTCATCATTCTCTAGCATTGTCTTTCTCCTTTTTGGAACATTTTTTATATTATTTTAAAATTTTTTCTATTTCTTTGTTTGTTAAATATCTCCATTCTCCAATTTTTAAGTCTTTTACTCCAATTCCTGCTATTTTACTTCTATGTAATGCAAGTACTTTATGTGAAATTGCTTCACACATTTTTCTAACTTGCCTATTTTTGCCTTCATGAATTATTATTTCTAATCTAGATATTTGTTTCTCTTCATCTGTTTTTAATATTTTTACTTTTGCTGGTTTAGTTTTGTATATGTTATTTTCTTCTTTTATTTCTACTCCGTTTTTTAATTTTTCTATCTCTTCTTCTGTTATTATTCCTTTTATTGTTACTGTGTATGTTTTTTCTATTTCATGTTTTGGATGTGTTACTTTATATACAAAATCTCCATCATTTGTAAGTATTAGTGCTCCTGAGGTATACATGTCTAACCTGCCTACTGGTACTAATCTTTTGTTTGTTTTTACTAAGTCTAAGACTGAATCTCTTTTAAATTGATCTTTTGCAGTTGTTACATATCCTATTGGTTTGTTTAATAATATGTATGTTTTTTCTGGTTGTATTGATATTTCTTTGTTATTGTATACAACTTTGTCTTTTCCTATAATTACTTTTGTTCCAAGAGTTGTTACAATTTTTCCATTTACTTTTATTTTTCCAGATAAAATTAGCTCTTCTGCTTTTCTCCTTGATGCAATGCCACATTGGGCTATATATTTTTGTAGTCTAATTTCTTCCACTTTTAATCGCATTCCTTTCTTATGCACAAAAAGTTATTTTATTGTTTTGTAATTTGCTTATCTAAGTCTTCTATTGCTTTTTGAAAATATTTAGGTATTTCTGCTTCTAAATACATTTCTTTTTTAGTTATTGGATGTAGGAATTTTAAGCTTTTTGCATGTAAAAATTGACCTTGTTCATTCCATTGATTTTTACCATTGGAATAAGTTGAATCTCCTACAATTGGATACCCTATTTGTGATAAGTGTACTCTTATTTGATGTGTTCTTCCTGTTTCTATTTTTATTTCTAAAAGTGTGTATTGGTCATATCTTTTTAATACTTTAAAATGAGTTATTGCCGCTTTTCCACTTTTTACTACTGCCATTTTTTTTCTGTCTTTCGGACTTCTTCCTATTGGCATGTTTATTGTTGCTTCTGTTTCTTTTACTTTTCCTTTTACTAAAGCAATATATGTTTTTTCTATTTCATGATTTTTTATTTGCTCACTTAAGTTTATGTGTGCTTTGTCATTTTTAGCTATTATTAATATTCCTGATGTATCTTTGTCTAGCCTATGTACTATTCCTGGCCTAATTTCTCCTCCTATTCCAGATAATGTGTCTTTACATATTGCCATTATGGCATTTACTAATGTTCCATCTGGATTGCCATTTGCAGGATGTACTACTAGACCTTTTGGTTTGTTTACTACTATTATGTCTTTGTCTTCATATATTATTTCTATTGGAATTTCTTGTGCTTTTAGTTCTATTTCCTGTGCTTTTTCTTTTTCTATACTTATTTTGTCTCCATTTTGTATTTTGTATGATGCTTTTGTTTTTTTGCTGTTTACTAGTACTTTTTCTTTTTCTATTAGCCTTTGAATTGCAACTCTTGATATGTCTTCGTTTTTGTTTGCTAAATATGCATCTATTCTTGTGCCTGCATCTTCTATTGTTACTATAAATTCTTTCATACTTTTGCTTCTTCCTTTTTTATTTATTCGCTTGGTATTCTTTGATATACTACAAATTTTTTGTCACTGTATAGTTGTATATAATGATTGTCTTTACTTTTGGTTATTATCATATTTATTTTTGAGTTTTTATATAAAATTACATGTGTTATATTGTATTTTTTAAATGTGTCTTCATAATAGGTTCCTATGTTTGATGTGTTTATGAAGTCCATAAATATGTCTTGCTTTTTGCCACTAAATTCTGGAGCATATAAGTCTGCTCTTGAGTCTATAAATACTGGTATTCCTCTAAATAACAGGTAACTTCCATAATTGTATTCGTTAAAAAATCTTGCTGTGCTTAAGTCTATATTTTGTAATATGTAGTTACATGCATCTACTGGATAGGTTGATGTACTTACATATTTATCGTCAAATTTGTCTTTTGCAAAATAGTAACTAAGTGAACAAATTGCTATTGTTAATATCAATATTCCTGCTTTACTTGATATTTTTTTGTCTATTTTTTCAAAGTCTTCTTTACTATATATTTCTATTAGTTCTACTACTAGTCTTGTAAGTATTACTGAACATATTACTGCAAACATGCTTATTTGCCTTGCAGATGAGAACATTAAAAAGGTTATTCCTCCTAACATAAACAAGTCTGATAGCCTAATTTTTGCTTTTGTAAATATTAAGATGCTTAAGAATATTATTATTGTGCACATTAACTCTGTGTTTTTTATTAGGGTTAATGGTAAATGTTCATTTATGTTTTGAGTTGTGTTTCCTTGTAATGTTTTAAATAAATATGTGTATGGTGTAGTTCCTATTGGCGTTAATAGCCCTGTAAGTAAGCAAATTGCCATTATTAATATTAGCCATTTTACATTGTTGTTTTTTCTTAGTTTTATTTTGTATGGATCTTGTAATTGTTTGCTTCTTTTTATTTTTATTCTATCTATTTTTTCTTCAAGTGTTTTTAACTGCTCTTTTAGTTCTTGTAATTTTTCTTGCTCGTTTTGATTTTTTTCTATTTTTTTGATTTTGTTTTTTAATTTTTTTTGCTGTTTTTTTCTATATACTATTCTTTCTCCTAAACATGCTATAATATATTCTGCTATATATGGCAAATATAGTATGAAGTAAAATGGAAATACTGCTGTATGTGCATTTGCAATTATTATTGGTATTATTATTAGTCCTACTGCATACCTTTTTTTCTTTGTTTCTAAAAATTGTTCTATATAGTATATTGTTAATGAAAATAGTATAAATGTTACTAATTGTGCTCTTGCTGCTATATAACTTCTTAGTAAATACATTGCTCCTATACTAACAAAAAATGATATTATTTGATTTTTTGTTAGCTTTTTGTTTGTTAAAAATATTGTTATTGCTAATATTGATGATAATATACATGTTGTTATATATATTCCTGTAAAACCAAATGCATTGTATATAATATATGTTACTAAGTCATATGCCCAGTGTGGATATGTGTATTTTAAGTCTTCATGCCATGAAAATGGATCTTGCATGTCTATTCCATTTTGTTTTATATGTTCTCCTATTTTTATTGTGTAATATGTGTCATTTTGAAATGTTACTGGCGTTAACGAGATAGCACATATTATTAGTAGTACTATTGCTACTATTGTGAATTTGTTTATTTTGATTTTTTTTGTTCTTTCTATTAAGTCTTTTTGTTTCATTATTAATCACATTCCTTTGTTATGTATAATTTTGGTTGGAAAAAAATTGTAGTTTTTAAACTTTTTTCCTCTAAAATATAACTTAGGCTATATTATATCAAAAAATCTTTAAATTGAGTAGTGTTTTGAAACTTTTTTGTTATTTTTTTGTTTATAAGTGGCACAAAAAAGTATCCACTATAATGATTTTTACATTATAGTGGTTGTTTCCTTTTATTATATTTTATTTTTTATACTGCTTCTTGATTTTCTGTTTGTTCTTCACTTTCATTTTCATTGTCTTTTTCTTCTATTATTTCTAAACTTCCTACTGATACTTCATATGCAACTCTTGTTTCTGCACTTCCGTCTTCGTATTTTTTTTCGTATGTTCTTGATTGAACTCTACCTACTACTTTTACTTGTGTTCCTACTTCTAGGTTTTGACAGAATCTTGCATTTCTTCCCCATGCTATACATGGTATATAGTCTGATTTGTTGTATGCTCTGTTTACTGCTAATAATATGTCTGAGATTTCTCTTCCAAATGGTGTTTGTCTGTATATTGGTTTTTTACATATGAATCCTATTAATATTACTTCGTTTGTTACTATGTCTTTTTTTACTATTTCGTTTTCTGCTGATTCTTCGTTTTCTTCTACTTCTATTATGTCTTTTGCAAATACTGTTAGTATTAACCTATTTTTTTCTTCTTGATAGCTGTTGTATGATCTGAATTGACCTTTTATTAATAGTTTTTTTCCTTCTTTTAATGTTTCGTCATTTATTAGTCTTTCTGATGTTGTTACTGGTATCATGTCTGCATTTCCACTTAAACGTGGTATTGATAAGTTGAATGTGTAAAACCTTTCTCCATAAATTTCATGACTGAATTGTTTTTCTCCTGTAACTTTTCCTACTAATGTTAAGTAGTTGTTTTCTAGATAATTTGTATCCAATTTCTTTTCCTCCCTATTTTTTTATTTTATCGTTTTGCAAAATTGTTTTTTAATTTTGCCTAAGTTACTTTTATAACTTATTTGTATATTTTTCCTTACGCACTTTTTTTGTTTTAACTTTCTCTATTATACTACACTTTTTTGGTTTTGTCTACATAAAAAGTTATTTTTTTGAAAAAAAGTTAAATTTTTTCAATTTCTTCTACTTCATATAATGATATTATAATGTATATTATTAAGACTTCATATGTTTTAAATATTTTATTTTTTATTAGTTTTATTCTTTTTTCTCCTATTTCTAACATGTTTCCTTTTATATTTTTTATGCTTTTTTGTAGACATATTAAAAGATGGTTTTCTGTTATACTTGATATTGTGAGTATTGCTTTTGTGTTTAATCCAAATGTTATGACTTTTTCTTTATAGTTTTCTATATTTAATATGTTATTTTTACAGTTTATATCTGTGTTTATTATTATATATCTTGAGTTTTCACATATTTGTTCTAATGATGATATGTTATTTTTGAATTTTTTTAGTTCTTCGTTTATTATTATTGTTTCAAATTTTATGTTTTTTACGTTCTCTATACTTTTTAAGTTTATGTTTATTAAATTGAAATTTTCATTTGGCGCTATTTCTAATAGCTTTTCTTTTAATGTTTCAAAGCTTTTATTGCCTGAGACTATTCCAATAAAAGACATTTCCTATCCCCTTAAAAATTTATATTTTTATTATTTCCGTTTTTTTACATTTTATACTTTTTTAAGAAGCTATTTTTTACTACTGTTTTGAATTTGTGTTCCATTTATATTTATTGAATAGTTTTCTTTGTATATTAATTCAGACACAGGCACTATTTCTAAACCTTTTTCTTTTATATTTTTTATTAGCATTTCTAAACTTTCTGCTGTGTGCTTTGTTCCATTATGACTTAAAATTATATCTCCTTGTTTTATTTTATCTTTTATTCTATTCCACATTTCGTCCCCTGTAAGCCCTGTATAATCTAATGTGTCTAAATTCCATTGAATTGTATAATATCCTTTGTCATTTGCAGATTTTATTACTGTATTATTATATTCTCCATATGGTGCTCTATATATTTTTGTTCTGTTTCCTGTAATTTTTTCTATTTTATCATTACTTTTTTCTATTTCTTCTATATTTTGTTCATAGTTTAAATTGTTTACATGTGGGTGGGTGTTACTATGACTTGCTATTTCATGACCTGCTTGATGTATCTTTTTTGCCGCTTCTGGAAATTTATCTATCCAGTCTCCTACCATAAAAAATGTTATTTTGGTATTGTTTGCTTCTAATGTTTGTAATATTTTGTCTATGTCATCTGCATTCCATGCACAATTCATTGTAAATGCTACTTTTTTTTCATTTGTTTCTACATTATATATTGGTAGTAATTTTTCTACATTACTACTTGATGTTTCTACAGTATTATCTTTATTTGTGTTAAATGTGTTTGCTGCACAAAACAGTATTCCTACTGTTATTATTGATACTAAATATGCACATATTTTTTGTTTATTAAATACTAAAAACATATTAAATTCCATTCCTTTCTTAACGGCACACATAGTTATCAAAGATTATTTTCTTTCAAACTAAAACCTCCAAAACTAGCTAATATATTTTTATGCTTGTTTTTTGGTTTTATGATTTTTTATTAATTTTAATTATTCTTTCAACTTTCGACATTTTTTGCATATTATATACTAACAACTATAAAGTTGTAAAAAAATAGGAAGGAATGATATTTAACATGGAAATGATGGATGGTAAAAAACCTTTTTGTCCAATTTTAGACGTAGATGGTGTTATTTCTGGTGGAAAACAATTTGATTTAGATATTACTTTACCAGAAGATAACCGTGATGTTATATATGGAGTTGTAAAAAATTCTTTTAAAGAACCTGTATGTGACGCAGTTGTTAAATTAGTAGAAATTGTATGTGAGCACGGAAAAGAAGAAAGAAGACCTATTGGTCATACTTTTACAGATAAAGAAGGAGAATTTGTATTTGGTCCTCTTTGTCCTGGAAAAGAATATGCAATTCAAATTTGGGTTAATGATACTAAAAAAATAAAAATATGTGCAAAATGTCATCATGAGGGAAAATGCTTAAGAGGAGAAAAATGCGATAAATGTGACTGCTATTTAGAAGAAAAACATGAAGATTGTAAGTGTGATAAATATGAAGATAACAAATGTGGCAAATATGACAGATCTGAAAATGTAACAGAAGACTAAACTAAAAAAATATTGCTCAATGAAAAAAAGTTGTTAAAGAGCTTAAAAGCTTTTTAGCAACTTTTATTTTAATCACATAATTCCCATTTTTCTTGCAAATTGTCTTCCCTTTTTCATCATTTTCTTTTTATTCATCATTCCTGTTTCAGTATACATCATTACTAAACCAGTTGTTAATAATCCGCCTATCATTACACCTTTTATAAATTTCATAATTCTACGCCTCCTTATTTGTATTATCTTTCATTTTACTATTTTTATACTTTTCTACATAAATTTTTATAATGGAATATATTTCTTTTAATGCAATAATTGCCAAAAAAATTGCAAAACCTTTTCTTAAGATATTTACATCAGTGTTTATTGAAATATTTGCTCCTAAAATTGCTCCTAAAACACCAAAAACAGAAACAATTATGGCTACTGGAATGTCAATATTTTTATTTTTTAAATTAACTATTATTGCTACAATTGATGTTGGTATAAAGAAAATTAAGTTTGTGGCTTGTGCTACATGCTGTTCTATCCCTAATATAAAGGTAAGCAAAAATATTAAAATAGTTCCTCCGCCCATTCCTGTTCCACTAATAATTCCAGAAATAATACCAATTAATACTTGCGCCATTTTTGTTTTTTCCCTTTCAATAATCTTTTTGTTATAGACCTAAATTAATTAGATTTTCTTATTTTATGTTAGATACATTTAAATTGATTCTTCTTAAATCAAGCATTATTTGACCACATTTTATATGATACATATACCAAAAAAATGGTAAATGATATTTTTAATACTGTTTCTGGTAATTTTTTTAAGAGTTTTGCTCCTATATATCCACCTATTGCTCCTCCTATTGCACATAAAATTGCTATTTTCCAGTCTATGAAATTACCTTTGTAATAAAATATACTACTTGCTAATACCATTGGAAGTATGCAAAATATTGATGTTCCTCTTGATTTTGTATCTTCCATTTTTAATGTGTATATAAATGCAGGTACTAATAACATTCCTCCACCAGTTGAGAATAGTCCACATATTATGCCTGCTAAGATTCCAATTATTGGTTTTTTTACCATAATAAAATAACACCATACTTTTGTTTTATGGTGTCCTTTTTTTATTTTTTTATTCATTTTTTTGATATTATTTTATATTGTATAAGTTAGTTGAAAATATATTTTTATTTTTCACATTTTAATTTTTAGTCTGGATTGTAATAGTGTGTTCCTAGCATTTTGTCTGGCATGTATTGCTGTTCTACATAGTGTCCGTGGATAGTTATGTGGATATAAATATCCTTCACTGTATCCTAGTGCCTTCATTCCTTCTGCTGGTGCATTTCTTATATGCATTGGTATTTCACCTGTGTCTTTGGTTTGCACATCTTCTAATGCTTTGTTTATTGCAAGATATGATGCATTTGATTTTGGCGATGTTGCTACATATATTGCTGCTTCTGCAAGTATTATTCTTGCTTCTGGCATTCCTACTGAGTGTACTGCTTGCATTGCTGCATTTGCTACTACTAATGCATTTGGATTTGCCATTCCTACGTCTTCTGAACTACATATTACTATTCTTCTTGCTAAAAACATTGGGTCTTCTCCACCATTTAGCGCTCTTGCTAAGTATAAGGCTGTTGCGTCTGGATCTGATCCTCTCATTGATTTTATGAATGCACTTATGTTGTCATAGTGTGTGTCTCCGTTTTTGTCAAATATGGCTTTTCTTTCTTGGACACTATTTTTTATTACTTCGTCTGTTAAATGTATGTATCCATCTTCACTAATTGGGGTTGTAAGGGTTGCTATTTCTAAACCGTTTAGAGCTGTTCTTACGTCTCCATTTGATATTGTTGCTATTTTTTCTAATGTTTTTTCTTCTATTTTTATGTTATATTCTCCTAACCCATCTTTTCTTTGTATTGCACTTTTTAATATTTGTAATATGTTTTCTTGTGTTAGTGGATTTAGTTTTATTACCATTGACCTTGATATTAATGCTTTGTTTACTTCAAAGTATGGATTTTCGGTTGTTGCTCCTATTAAAATTATAGTTCCATTTTCTACATATGGAAGTAATGCGTCTTGTTGTAATTTATTGAATCTATGTATTTCGTCTATGAATAATATGGCTTTTCCAGTTGGATTTAACATTATGTTTTTTGCTTCTTCTACTACTTTTTTTATGTCTGCTACTCCTGATGTTACTGCATTTATTTTGTAAAAACCGTATTTGGTTGTTTTACTTATTACTCTAGCTAATGATGTTTTTCCACAACCTGGTGGTCCATATAGTATTATGCTTGATAGTCTGTCTGCTTTTATTGTTCTATATAGTATTTTGTCTTTTCCGCAATACATGCTCTTGCCCTACATATTCTTCTAATGTTTGTGGTCTCATTCTATATGCTAATGGCTGATTTGTGTCCATCATTTTTTCTTCCTTTCTGATATGTAAATTAATAGAAAAATTTTATTTTTTTATTCTTATCTTCCTAGGGTTGATAAGCCTTTTTTGATTAATTCTTCTGTTGAAAGTTCTTCTGTATTTATTTTTTCAAATGTTTTTTCTATTTCTTTTTTGTTATATCCTAATACTTGTAATGCTGATATTGCTTCTGAAAGTTTGTTGTTGTTTTCTATTGCTTTTTGTATTTTGTTAACTGTTTTTGTTTTGCTGTTTACTTCTTTTTCTATTGCTTCTATTTCTTGCTGTTTGCTTATTTTGTCTTTTAATTCTAGTATTATTCTTTTTGCTGATTTTGGACCTATTCCTGGTATGGCTGTTAGTGTTTTTACGTCTTCTGTTATTACTGCTAGTGCAAATTCTGATGGTTCACATGTTGCAAGCATTGCTACTGCTGTTTTGGCTCCTACTCCACTTACTCCTATTAGTAGTTCAAACATTCTTAGTTCTTCTAGTGTGTTGAATCCAAATATGCTTATGTCATCTTCTCTTACTCTATAATGTGTGTGTATTTTTACTTGCTCTCCTATGTTTCCTAGTTTTTCTATTCCTACTTCTGACATGTATATTTTGTACCCTAGCCCTCCAATGTCTACAACTACATAGTCTGTCATTTTCATTTCTAGTTTTCCTTTTATATATGCTAACATTTTTCTTTCCTCTCTATTTTATTGGTTTTGTAAATACTTATTTTTATATATCATAAATATATGTTGCTTCTAAGTCCGCTTCGTGCGTTAATAGTGCTATTGGATATTTTTTGTAAGTTGCTCCTATTGCATTGTAATTTTCTTTTGCTTCTGTATAACCCATGTGCCAACGTATTGAGTATTTTTCTTCTGGAGTTAGTTTTATGTATTCTGTTATCATCATTACTGATTTTTCTCCATGACCATATGGTATTGTGTCTTCTACTGTGTAGTATGGTACTTTTTCCCATACTCCTAATGCGTTTTTGGCATTTCTGTAGTCTACTTTGTAGAAGTTTGTTTTGCATATGTCATGTAATAGCCCTATTATTATTATTGATTCTTCTGGTATTTCTATTTTTTCTATGCAATTTGCTACTTTGTGTTTTAGTATTTCATATACTTTTATGCTGTGTTCTACTAGCCCTCCTTCATGGTCTCCATGAAATCTTGTACTTGCTGGTGCTTTGAAGAAGTCTGATTTTTCTAGAAAGTTGATTAGGTCTTCTATTCCTTCTCTTTTTACTTGTTTTAATAGTTCTAAAAATTGTTCTTTCATTTTTATCATTCCTTATTTTTATTTTTCTTTGCACATTATATAAACACTTGACTTAATTGTCAAGTGCTTTATCGAATTTTTGTTTTGTTTTTTACTTTTTAATTATGTATAAACTTAATTAATTTTTTATGCTATATCTTCCAATTTTTTATTCTTTCAATTGCTTCTATTGTATTTTCTTTTGTTCCAAAGGCTGTTAGTCTAAAATATCCTTCTCCATGTGGTCCAAAACCGCTTCCTGGTGTTCCAACTACATTTACTTCTTCTAATAGTTTATCAAAAAATTCCCATGACGTAATACCTTCTGGTACTTTTAGCCATATATATGGTGAATTTACTCCTCCATATACAGTAAATCCTGCTGTTTCTAAACCTTGTTTTATTATTTTTGCATTTTCCATATAATAATTTATATTTTCTTTTATTTGTTTCTTTCCTTCTGGTGTGTATGTAGCTTCTGCAGCTCTTTGTACTATATATGATACTCCATTAAATTTTGTGCAAGTTCTTCTGTTCCATAGTTTGTTTAATGTTTCTGCTTTTCCTTCTTCTGTATATGCCATTAATTGTTTTGGAACTACTACATATGCACATCTTACCCCTGTAAATCCTGCTGTTTTTGAAAAACTTTTAAATTCTATTGCTACGTCTTTTGCTCCTTCTATTTCATATATTGTATGTGGTATATCTTCTTCTGTTATAAATGCCTCATATGCTGCATCATATAAAATTATAGCTTTGTTTTGTTTTGCATAGTCTACCCATTTTTTTAGTTCTTCTTTTGATAATGTTGTTCCTGTTGGGTTATTTGGAAAACATAGATATATCATGTCAACTTTTTCTTTTGGTATTTCTGGTATGAAATTGTTTTCTGCTGTTACTGGTAAGTATACAATATTTTCATATATTCCTTTTTCCTTATTGTATTTTCCTGACCTTCCTGACATTACGTTTGTGTCTAAGTATACTGGATAAACTGGATCTGTTATTGCAACTTTATTATTTTTGCTAAATATATCTACAATGTTTCCACAGTCACATTTTGCTCCGTCTGATACAAATATTTCGTCTTCTGATATTTCAATTCCTCTACTTTTATAATCATTTTCTACTATTGCTTTTCTTAAGAAATCATATCCTTGCTCTGGTCCATAGCCTTTAAATCCACTACTTGTTCCTATTTCATCTACCGCTTTGTGTAGTGCTTCTATACATGCTTTTGCTATTGGTTTTGTTACATCTCCTATTCCTAATTTTATTATTTTTTTACTAGGGTTTTCTTCTGTGTATTTTGCTACTTTTTTTGCAACTGTTGAAAATAAGTAGCTTTCTTGTAATTCTAAAAAGTTTTCATTAATTTTTGCCATTTTTATTTCCTCCTTGAAAGAGTTGTTTAAATAAATTCTATTTAGATTTTATTTTTTATTATTTTATATTATTTCTTTTTTTTATTCAATAGTTTTGCTTAAATTAAAAAAACTCCCTATTTCTAGGAAGTTTTAGCTAATTAATATTGCATAATTAGCCTTCTTGGCCCATGACACACCATCAGACCTCATCATTTTGATTTTCTGATGAGTTTCACAGGTGGTGGTTCTTCTGTTTGTGAAATATCCTCTGGCATAATACCAGCCTTCGGGATAAATTAGTTTCCTTGGCTCAGTATCAGTTTGGATATAACACCAGGAACTGGGCCATTTGCTCGAAGCAAAGCTTCTTACTTGTCCAGGGTTAAGCATTTCAAAAACCCTGGCTGCGATATTTACATCTATATCGCACATTTTTACCGTTTTCGCCATCACTTTTCCTCCGTTTTTAATGATGCCTACTACAGTTACAATTAAGGCTTTTCGCCCTTAACAAGGATAATTATATCATATTTACATAAATAAGTCAAAATTTTTTTATTCGCTAACTAATATATTTTTTTTTTGAGACATTTTCATTTACGAGTCACAAACTTTTTATTCACTAACTAATATATCTGTGTTATCAACCTTTAGTGCAAAATATGGCTTTTCCTTTTGTTCTTCTTTTAAAAATAGTAAGAAATCGCTATCAAAACTAAAATCTCTTTCTATTTGACCTATTGAACTTTTTAAAGCTTCTATTAATGCTTCACTTTTTACACTTCCACCGTAGTTATTAAGTTCAAAGTCTACAGTTTGTAAGGCTTGTCTTATATACCAACTGGTTCCTTTTATCATTCTTCCACATAGTTCATCATAATTGATTTCTTCATTAACTTTTATATATGGAATTTTTATTCTATCATTTTTTTGAAAAGTTGTTTCTCCTTTATAACTATTTTGCTTTTCTAATAATTCTGTATAATTTTCTTCAAATGATTTTCCCTCACCAGTTGATTTATATAAAATTGCTTCTTCCCCTTCTTTAGTTTTTAATTTTATTGCAAAGTCTTGCTTTGAGTTATAAAATAATACTTCTACATTTATTTTTGCATCATCTTTTGTGCCTGAATCTATTCCAAAGTATTTAACCTTTTCATCTGAATTACCAAAAGTTGAATTTGGTAAAGTTGGAAATTTTTCTAAGTAGTTAAATTCTTTTTTTAACATTGCATATAATGTGTAAGAATCAGGATTTCCCCAATCTACCTTATCTAGTATTTTACTGTTTTCATTAAATTTTTCTTTTATCCCTTTTTCAATTTGTTCTTTTAGTTTTAAGGTTGATTGCCCATGAATTTTATAATATGATTTTTCTGATAATTCTGACACTGTAAATGTTTGCTTGTTTAGTTCTTCTGCAAGTTCTGAATATCCATCTTCAAATTCTATTTTTCCGCCTATTATATCATTCATAAAATCATTCCATACTAAGTTAAATGTTCCTATCCATATTTTGTTTGTATCTATTGAAGATATTTTACTTGTATATGTAGGTGTCATTTTGGCTTTTATTCCTTCATATATTTTGGTTGTAGCATATACAATTCCTGATAGTATAAGTGATGTGCATATTATTATAATTAATATTTTTGAAATTTTATTCATTTCATCAAATCCTTTCTTTATTAATATATTTCGTAATTCTTTTTTTCCTCTGTATACTAGATTTTTGATGTTTTGAGTCGTTTGTCCTAATATTTCTGCTGTTTCTTTGTATGTCATTCCTTCTATTTTTACTAAATATATTGCATTTTTATATTTGTCATCTAGTAAGTTTATTGCTTGCAATATTTTTTCTTTGTTTTCTTGTTTTTCTATAAGTTCTAGTATGTCTTGTTCTTCTTCATTTTCTTTTAAGTATTGCTCTGCTATTTGCGTTTTTCTTTTTTCTGATTTTATATAGTTTAGTGCCCTGCTTTTTGCAATTGTGTATAAATAACATTTAAAACTACATTGTTTTTTGAATTTGTTTTGTAAGATATATATAAATACTTCTTGTGTTATGTCTTCTGATTTTTGATGGTCTTTTACTATGTTGTATATAAAATATTGTATTTTGTTTTTGTATTTTTTATATAATGTTTCAAATGCTTCTTTTTTACCATTTATATATTGGTTATATAATTTTATATCTACATCGTTTTCCATATTTTACCCGCCTTTAGTTATATAGACAATTTTAATATTAAAAAGTTTCAATTTTTTTATTATTTTATCATATTTCAAAAAAAATCATAGATTTTGTCTATGATTTTTCTATCCATTTATTTTTCAATTACATTATGAGGGTCTTCTATTAGATTTTTTTCATTTTCAAAAACATCAGATCTTTGTCCTCCAATAATTTCTCCGGTTGTACTATCAACATAATATGTGTAACTATCTGCGTTTTTGTCTATGTCATAGTAAATTACTACACACCATACTTTTCTTACTCTTTTTTCTGTTTTATACATAACTGCATCTGTGTCTAATTTATACACATTTTGTCCTATTTTTTCCATATTTAGTGTACCATTTTCATATTCTTCTTTATAGTTTTCTCTTAAATATACTTCTGCATTCATTTGCTTTATTCTTATTTCTGCTTTTGTATCTTTTATTGTTTTTTGCGTTTCTATTTGATTATCTCTTTGAGTTGCTATTTTTATTGCTTCTTCTTGTGATATTTTTTGTTCATTATTTTCATATTTGTATGATTCTATATTTAATGAATATAATCCATTTATAGTAGGTACCCAGCCTATTTTTATTGATTCTGCTGGATTTATTAAGTTGTCATATTTTTTGTAAAATTCTGCATACCATATATATGCCTCTTCTTCTGGTTCTTCATTTCTTTTTAGACTTATTAATTCATATTCTCCATTGTCTTCTTCTGGTTTATATTTTTCTAATAGCTGTTTTGCCACTATTCTTGCTTCTTCTCTTGTAATTCCATAATTATATGGGATTTTATATTTCCAAGTTGGAATGTTTATTTGCTTAACTTTTCCACTTTGTGCATCTATTTTTATGCTTACTTTTTCAGTATAGACATTCCAAATTGGTTCACTTTCTACTACTGTTCTTGATAGTCCTAGAGCTTGGATTGTTTCATCTTCAAGTCCAATCTTTTTTAAGTATTCATTACTTATTTCTTTTGCTTTTTCTTCAGATATGCATTTTTCTTTTTCTTCATTAGTTATTTCTTGAGATATAGTATATGTTTCTGGCTTTTTCCATATTTGTTCTATTGCACTCCCTGCCCCATATACTAGCCCACTTGTTATAGCAGTTGCTAATATAAATGTTGCAACTAATTTTGATATATTTTTCTTTGCATTTTTTGTATTGCTTTCTTCAAATTTTGATATTGCTATTTTCATTCGTGATTTTGATATAATGCTTTCAATTATATCCCTATCCATTGTAATTATACCCCCTCTTTTCTAAATTCTTTTTTATTTTTCTTCTTATTCTGAATAACCTTGATTTTACTTTGTTTTCTGATATGTTTAATATTTGTGCTATTTCTTTTATTGATTTTGAATTGTAATAATATAGTGTAAATATATTTTTGTCTTCTTGTTTTATATTGTTTATTATTAACATTATTATTTGTTCTTTTTCTATGTTTTCTATTTTTATTTCTATGTTTTCTGCTTCAAATAGACTGTTTTCGTATTCTTCTATATCTATGGTATTTCTTTTGTTTCTAAGTTTTTTATTGTATAAATTTTTTGTTATTCCTACTAAATATGATGATAGTTCTTTGTTTATGTCCAAGGTTTCTCTGTTTTTCCATATTGCTAAGAATACGTCAGAAATTATTTCTTCTATGTCTTCATTAGATAAGTTTGAATTTTTGTTTTTTATAATGGTATATATGTAAGGTGTATAATTTTGTATTATTTCTTCTATATTTAATTCATTATTTTGTATATAATCTTTTATTAAATTATTTTTCATTTTTGTTTCTTAAAACTCTCCTTAAATATCTACATGTATATATTACCATTTTTTTCTTAAATGTTACTTTTTTATTCATATTTTTTTAGATATTCAATATATTCTTCTAAACACATGTCATGTTCTTTCATAAATTTTGCATTTTCTATTCCAACATATCTATAATGCCATGGCTCATAATTTATCATTGTTATGTCTTTTTTTAGAGTTGGATATCTTAATATGAATCCATATTCTGTGCAATGTTCTATTAACCATTTTTGTACTTGTGTGCTTTCTTGCTTTTCATCTAGTATTTGATATTTTTTTGATACTATGTCTAGAGCTAGTCCTATTTCATGTTCACTTGTTCCTGGTATTGCTACCCAATATGATGCTTCTTTTTGTGCATTTTCTTGTGTGTAACCTTGTTTTCTATATTGTGCAACTTTTTTGTTATATAGTGTTTTTTGAGTGTTACGTGTTCTGTAACTTGAACATATATATGGCTGTAACCCCTGTTTTCTTGCATCTGCAAGTATTTGCTCTATTGCTGTTTTTATTCTATTGTCTACTTTATGTGCGTTTTCTATATTGCTTAATTCTATTTTATAGTTTTCTGGTATTGGGTTTTCTTTGTTTATTAATATTAGTTCCCAATCAGTTGTTTTGCCAGGTATTTCTGGGTGTTCTTCTTTTATTTCATTTTGATTTTGAATTTCTGATTTTTCTTGTTTTGCAATAGATGCTTGTACTTCTATTTCTTTTTTTAGTAATCTATTTTGATATATTGTGATTTCTAATATTATTATAATTATCATTATTATGACTATTTTTTTATTTTTCTTCATTTTTATTTTCATTCCTTTATTACATTTTACTTATATATTACCTTTTTTGCTTAAAAAGTTACATTTTATTGTTTTTTTGTCATAAATAAAAGATTAGACATTACATCTAATCTTTTGTTTTTATTTATTCATGTTTATATTAAATTCTCCTATGTCTTTCCAGTTAGTAGTTGTACCATTTTCATTCATAACCATATCTTCTACACTAGATGTAATTTTTAAATCAGTTACATCATCTTTTTGTTCTATTATTAAATATTCTACAGTTTCTAAAGTTGCATTTGAAAAATCTTTATATGTTCCTATATCTCCTGGAGACCATTCTTCTTTTTTTCCATTAGCATAAGTTATTGTTCTTTTTGTTTCTAAATCTATTACTGGTATTTCATTACCATTGCTGTCTTTTACAGTATATTTTTCTATACCTATATAATCTTTATTTCGTGTATTAGATAAATTTTGCAAACTTATATTGCTATATACTTTTGAAATTTTAATAACAGTTTGTATTGGTGTTTTTGATATTTTTTCTATTTTTTCAGTCATTTTTTTATATTTTATTTCTTTATTTGTATTTTCTATAATTTTTGTATTTTCAGCTACTTTCTTTTTTGAAACATTTGCAGTAATTTCTCCATTTATATTTATACTTTTTAAATTAGAGCCAGTATTAGATAGATAGATATTTTCTTTTTTATCTTTATTATTATCTGCTATATTTTCTAATACTATATTTTTTAATTTGACTTCAAATTCTTCTTTTCCTTTTAAAATCTCATCTGTTAATAAATATAATTGATATACTCTATATTCATTGTCTGCAATTTTGTTTCTTGTTTGTATATTTTTCGCATAATATCCTTCACCATCAATGAAAATGTTGTTTATTTTTCCAGTTCCAACTGGATTTTGAAATTCTAATTTTATTGTATTTTTTACTTCTTTATTTTCATTAAATAGTTTATATGCTGCTGTTTCTTCAAAAGGGATTCCTTGACTTTTTGCGTTTGTTTTACTTCCATCTTCATAACCCTTTCTTATTTCCTCCATATCTTCTTGTGTTACTACATTTTTATCTAGTCTTAGATATTCTTTGTCTTCATCACTAACCTTTACATCAAATTCAAATATTGTAAATCCTTCATCACATACGGTTGAAATTAAATTTATTGTAGTTTCATTATAACTTACTTGCTGATTTGCAACATTTTCTTTATAATCATCATAATTATTTGAAAAGCTAAATCCTAACCATTGTATGACTGGTTGTCCATCAATTGTTCCTCCAAATGCTGCATAAACTGATAAACTTCCTATTAAAGTACATAGTATAGAAATTAGAGCAGTTATAAATTTTCTAAAATAGTGTTTATGGCTTTGAGTATTCTTGTTTTTTAGTGCATAATTTATTCGGCTTTCTATTCTTGCAGGAATATTTATATCATTTTTTGATACTTGTTTTATAATATCTTCTATATTATTCATATAATCCTCCTTTATATTGATTTTTTAATTTATTTTTTGCCCTAGAGAGCTTACTTCTAATTGTTCCTTCTTTTATCTTTAATATTTTACTTATTTCTTTTGTAGAATATTGCGAATAATAATATAAGGTCATAATAATTTTTTCATCTTCTTTTAGATTTCTAATTAAAATATCAAATCCTATGTTACTAAAGGAATTGTCCTCTATTCCAATGTAATTTTCAATTTCTGTTTCTTCAAATGATATATTGTTTTTGTTTTTATGATTATAGAATTTATTACATTCATTAATTAATATTTTTATAAGCCATGTTTTGAATATTTTATTGTTTTTAAGTTTTTTTAAATTTTTATAACAATAATAAATGGTTTCTTGTAAAACATCTGCAATGTCTTCTTCGTTTTTTAGTTTAGTTTTTGCTATTAAATATATCTCTTTTTTTACAGATAAAATAAGTTCATCAAATGCTTTTTCATCTTTTTTCTTGGCTCTTGCTACGAGTTCTTCCACTTCTTACCTCCGTTTTTTAGTATGAATACTTTATATCTATTAGATAGTTTCTATATTGTTTTTTGTTGCATTTTTTTATTAAAAATAGCAGATTAAATCTGCTATTAAAATCTAACTTTTTATAATTTATTTATTTGGTATATACCAATAGTCTTCTATTACAACTGCATTATTGGGTATGTTTCTTATGAAGTTAAAACTTTGTATTATATCAGGACTACAAGATATGATGATTGACCCAATAAAACAAGTCAAAATCCAATATTTAAGTCCTTTTTTATAGTCCATTTTTTCTTTAGGATATTTAATAAATAATATTATTAGTGGTATTATCCCTAGAATTACAAGAGGTGCTAATGACATAGTTAAAAATTGTGTTTTTGTTAATGGCTGTTCTGTATAAGCAAAACCAACAAACATTTGTGGATCAATTCCAAATTTCATGTCTAAACCAGAAATAGCTCCTGCTATGCAATGTAATAATTCATGAATAATCATACTTAAAATAAGACATATATTAAATACTAAAACAAAGATAAAAAATTTTTTCAGGAAAGTTAATATTATCTTTTTTGTATTTGTTATTTTGTTTGATTTAATATATTCATTTCTAATTTCTTTGTTTAATATTCCATTCTTTTTTTGTTTTAAAGCCATTATTAGTAGTAGAATTATAAAAATTGGTACTGTGAATATAAACCAATTCATTTGGTCAAACATATCTATCCATTTTTCATTTTCAATATGTTGTGCATTTTCTGGTATTACTATACTTTGTTCTGTTTCTGTATTAGAAAAATTATTTACTATTCCTACAAATTCTATTTTTCCCATTTTTATTTACCTTTCTATTTCAAATTTATTTTTTGTTATATTATAACATAATATTTATTTAAAATAAATTAATTATATTTAGGAAGAGACTCTTCCCTTTTAACTAATTTTTAAATTTTAATAAAATATATTGATTTATATATATTTTTTTGATATACTGCAAACATAGGTTTTATAATTAGGAGGAATATAGTTTGAAAGAAAATAATCTTTGATAACTATGTGTGCCGTTAAGAAAGGAATGGAATTTATTATGGAAAATAGAATAGTAAAACCGTTTACAGTGTGGAGACATTTTAAAGGTTCACTTTCTTTTGTTATTACAGTCGCAGAGCATAGTGAAACTGGTGAAAAACTAGTTATTTATCGTTGTATGAATAATAACGGTAATACAAATCATACAGATGGTATTTATGCACGCCCTTTGGATATGTTTTTATCTGAGGTAGACCATGAAAAGTATCCAGATGTTACTCAAAAATATCGTTTTGAAGAAATACATGGATGATGTTATAATTGTGTATAACACATTATAAAATATTCCACCAACAGCATTGAGGAATAAAAATTTTTCGCAATAAATTTAACAGATAGAACTTCTTTGTGATAAAATAAATAAAAATT
>CANRPI010000015.1 GCA_947632475.1 uncultured Clostridia bacterium
TTAAAAAATCTAACATATAAACACCACCTCCAATCTCTCAACATAAGTTGAGGAATCAAAGGCAACACTCACATCTGATTTTACCTCATTTCCTATGTTCAATAATATACTACATTTTTTTACAAATTTCAAGCGAATAGATAATATTATTTATTCCTGTTTTTTATTAATTTATTTTAATAAATTTATTTTTATATTTTAAGACAATTTTAATACAAAAGACTTTATTTTTTAAATTTTGAAAGTCTAAAAGTACTGAAAATACAGGATTTTTACTTTTAATAAAAAATCATTAAAAAATCGTAAAAGCATTGATATATCAACGCTTTTACGATTTTTCTATGGAGGCGAGTATCGGAGTCGAACCGATGATCAGAGTTTTGCAGACTCGTGCCTTACCACTTGGCTAACTCGCCATGTTATAAAAATTATCTAATTACACTTATACATAATTGGAGCAGGTAACGAGAATCGGACTCGTGACTAAACCTTGGCAAGGTCTCGTTTTACCACTAAACTATACCTGCAAAATATATAATACTAATTTAATTATATGCAAGAGCAATTATAATATTACCAAATTTTTTTATAATTGTCAAGCACTTTTAACTATTTCAATTAAACCTAATTACCATTTAGGACTGTCCCAAACTATTACTGGAATGCCAATTTGGAACAGTTCTATACTGTAACTTCATATACAAATATATTCTTTTATTTTGTTAAATTTGTTTTCTCCAATTCCACTAACTTCTTGTATTTGCTCAATCGTTTTAAATTTTCCATTTTCTGTTCTATAATTTATAATTTTTAGAGCAGTTGAAGGTCCTATTCCTGGTAATGTTTCTAACTGAGTTTGGGTTGCTGTGTTTATATTTATTTTTGTAGTTGGTAATTGTTTACTTTGATTATTTGAGTTATTTTCATTTTTTTCTTGAGCATTTTCCACATCTATTCCACTTGCTGTTGATATATATTTTTGTGTATTTTCTTCTATTGCTTGCATGTTTTGTAAATTGTTTTTTTCTTGTTCTATTTCTTCATTTGATGGTATGTGTATTTTCATTCCATCTTCTAATATGTAGGCTAAGTTTATTGGAGCTATGCATGCGTCTTCTTTTAGTCCTCCTGCCTTTTCTATTGCATCTGCTATTCTACTTTGTGAATTTAATTCTATTATTCCTTCATTGTTTACTGCTCCTGATATGTGTACTTTTATTTTTTCTTGATTGTCTTGGTCAATTTTATTTTCTTCTGCGTTGGGTTGTTGAACTTTATTTTCGTTGTTTACATTTTCTTTTTTTTTTTCTTCTGCGTTTTGATTTTCTGTATTTTGTTTTTCTGAGTCTTGAATTGAGTCTTCAAGTTGAGAATTATTTTCATTTTCAACTTCTAAATTGCTTATTTCTAAAGAGTTCTCTCTATTGTTTGAATATACATAATATGAAAATATGCTTACTATTATTAGCAATATTATTGATGTTACTATTTTCTTTTTTTTATTAAGTTTATACATTTTTTAACCTTCTTTCTTTTTTATTTCTCGTTTTTATTTTTAATTTTAATTCTAATTTTTATTTTTTTATTTTTGTACCTTTTTATTTTTCTATTGAATTTTTTTAGAAAATAATATATATTATTTCTAATAATTAATGTAGGAGATAATGTACTATGAAAATGAAGAAATTGTTATTTTTGCTTATTTTTGGTTGTTTCTTTATCTTTGCTTTTGATTCAAATTCCTTTGCAACTAATGAACCTAATCTTACAGCAAAGTCTGCAATTTTAATTGATAACGCCACAAATAAAGTTTTATATTCAAAAAATGCGTCTGAAAAAATGTATCCTGCTAGTACTACTAAAATTTTGACTGCTATTTTAACCTTGGAAAATTGCAATTTAAATGATTTTGTAACAGCTAGTTATGATGCTGTAATGTCAATACCTAATGGTTATTCTACTGCTGATATTCAAATTGGAGAAGAACTTACAGTTGAGCAATTATTGGAAATGCTTCTAGTTTATTCTGCAAATGATGCTTCTATGGTCCTTGCTGAATATGTTGGAGGTTCTGTAAATAGTTTTGTTTCTATGATGAATACTAAGCTTAATGAGCTTGGACTATATAGTACTCATTTTACTAACCCTTATGGCTTTCAAGATTCTAATCATTATACTACTTCATATGATTTAGCTCGTTTGATGCAATATTGTTTGAAAAATGAAAATTTTAGAAAGATTGCTGGTTTGGCTTCTTGTGCTATTCCTACTACTAATAAGCATGCTGCTAGACTTTATACTTCTACAAATGATTTGTTAGTGCCTAATAATGAATATTATTATAAATATTGTACTGTCGGCAAAACTGGATTTACTACTGCTGCTGGTAATTGCTTAGTTTCATGCTCTTATAAAGATAATTTGGAGTTGATAGGGGTTGTTCTTGGAACTAATTCTAATGATTCTTCTCTAAGATTTACAGAAAGTATAGATTTATATGAATATGGTTATTCTAATTATTCAGTTGAAAATATTGTTAATAAGAATGATATTATAACATCTCTTGAAGTTTCTGGTGCTACAAAAAATACAAAAAATCTAAATTTACTAGCTGATTCTGATGTTTCGGCTCTTGTTAATAATTCTGAACTTGAGTTTATTGATAATATTGATTTTTATAATTCTTCATTAAGTACTAATTCAGATACTGTTTCTGCTGAAATTGTTTTAAATAATAATATTTCAGCTCCAATAGAATCTGGAGAGACCTTGGGTAAGCTTGTATATAAAATTAATGATATTGAGTATTCTACTAATCTAATTGCAGCTAATAATGTTGAAAAGTCTATGTTTATTATTTATTGCATATATGGATTTATTATTTTGATTTTATTGTTTACGATTTATAAAATTTGTTTTAGAAATAAAAATAATATTGATTAATTATAAATTGCTAAAGTTCTAAATTGTTGAATTTTCTAATTTATATTTTTAAGTTTAAGAGAGATTTTTCTCTCTTAAACTTATATTTTATTCATAGTCTTTACCTAAGACTACACTTAAATCTACTTTGCTTGAACTAGATTGACTGTTTGATATAGATCCTACTCCTATTGTTTCTTTTACTTTTATTAATTCATTTTCGTCTATATTTTGTTTGTTTATTATTACTGTTTTTGAGGTTGTGTTTGTATTTCCTTGACTTGTTACATTATATCCAGCTTCTTCTAATTGTTTTACTGCTTTTTGTAATGCTTGTGTACTACTACTACCATTTAATACTTCTACTTTTATTGCTGTTTCATTACTTGATTCTCCTGAAGTTCCTTCTGTATTTTGTTCGGTTGATTCTGGGTTGTCTCTGTCTATAAATATTTGTTGTACTAATTGTGCCGTTTTTTGTTTGTCATATACAAATATACTTACATTATTTGTTTTTCTCCAATCTGGAGCTGTTCCTGGTAAAGATTCTGTTATTAGGTTTGATGTGTCAAATTCTACTATGTATGGTATATAGTCTTTTGCTGTATCAAAGTCTATGTTTGTTATGACATTTTCTTTTGCTACTTCTAATATTTGTCCTATTTTGAATATATTTGATGGTTTTGCTGTTTGTTTTACTACTTCCATTATAAAGTCTCTTTGTGTTCTCATTCTTCCTATGTCATTGTCTCCATAACTTGCTGGGAATGATGTTCCGTCATTATTATGCCTAAATCTTACTACTTGTTCTGCTTTGTCTCCATCTAATAGTTGTTCTCCTGCTTTTAGATGTATGTGTAAGTCTTGTGTTACATCATCATAATCCATATCTATTGGTACATTGAATTTTACTCCACCTATTACATCTACTAATTTTATTAATGCTTCTGTTTTTACTACTACATAATATTGAATGTCTAAACCTGTAATTTTATTTACTGCTGCAAGTGTTTCATCTGGTCTATGTTTTCTACTATATAATGCATTTATTTTTTCATATGCAGTTGCTCTTGCTGTATTGTTTCCTGTATATGTATCTCTTGGAATTGATAATAATGTAGCTTTTTGCGTTTTTGGATTGTATGATGCTACCATTATTGTGTCTGTTAGTTCTACATTTTCTTGATCTGTACTTATTCCTAATATTAAGAATTTTATTTCACTCATATTTTTTCTTGTTTCTTCATTTTGCCCTACTACTGTTGCTAACATTCCACTTACTCCTCCACCATTTTTGTGGACTTTGTATGCAAATACTCCTCCTGCTACTATTATTATTAACAATAATAATAGTACTGTTTTTTTCCATATGCTCATTTTTTTCTTTTGGTTGTTTTTTGTATTTACTTTATTTTTATTATTTTTTGTTTGTTTCTTATTCTTTACATTTGTTCTTTGGTTTTTACTTCTTTTTTCCAAAATATCTCACTCCTAAAAATTCATGTTTTTAGTATAACAAATATTAAAAAAAAAGGCAATATAAAAAATCAAATTTTGTCAAAAAAAAGTATTAAAATTTGTGCCACGGAGACGCTTTTAGTGACACATTTGTGTCACTATGGCGTTCCTTTTTGGCATATTTTAACTTTTGCTAAATAATATGTTAAATATATTATTTTTGTACATTGTATTTGTAATATATGTTTGTTCAATTGTTTTATTTAAATTGTTATTTGGATTAATTTCACCTATCATCGCAACTATTATTAATAATGCATATGCTATTATTACTCCTCTAAATAGTCCATATGCCATTCCTCCTGCTTTGTTAAATTGATTTAAGATTGGCAATTTAGATATTGCATCTGCAATTATTGTTATAAATCTCAATGCAATATTAACTGCAACAAATAAAATTACTAATACTCCTCCATACACTACATTTATTGCCATTTGCCTTGCTACATTTGGCAAATTTCCTTCCTTTGCGCTTTCAATCAATTGACTTGTTGTATCATTGTTTTCATTTTGTTCTATAATGTCATTAACTTTATTTATTATGCTATTTTCAATTGTTTCATCAATTTGAGTTACATTTATAATTAAGTTAGCAATTGGTCTATATAAAATAACTGTTGCAACTATTGCTATTATAAATGCAACCAATTGTATCCCAAGTTTTACCATCCCTTTCTTATATCCTAAAAATATGGATAATGCAATTAGTGCTACTAAAATTAAATCAATTATTACTCCTATACTCATAAATCCAATCTTTCCTTTCTTATAAATTTACAATTTCTATCTTATCATGATATACAATGCCAGCTACATTATCAGAAATAACCAAACTTGTTATTTCTTGATTCGCTATATACCTTTTTGCTAACCATCCACCTGTATTAATAAATTCTATTTCTGTTCCAAGATTTAATGCTATTATATTTCCATATGTATATATTTCCTTAGCTACTGAATTTACTACATATTCTTTTGAGCTTTTGTTTTCTACATTTATAATTGTTATAACTGAATCTGCTGTAAATAGTCCAGAAGATTTTTCCTTAACTTGACATGCATGATTTGCTAATTCTACAGATTGGAATATTATTTTTTTATCTTTAACATCAATTAATGGTTGTTCTTGCCCATCTTCAATTATTGACATGGAATCTGTATACATGCATACTAATCTGTCTTTGTCTTGGTATTCAATATTTGTAATTAACTTGTCTATTTGACTTGCATATTTATTTTCAACTGATTCTTCATCATTTGAACTAGATTTTTTGCTTGCTTTTTCTATTGATATTATTTTTAAATTTGACTGCACAAGTGTCCCAGATGTGTCTACCTCAGCTATTGCCATATATTTATTATCATTTGAAATTGATACATCTGCAACTCTAGTAGTTGACAAGAATGATTTAAATAATGGTGTTCCATCTGGTGAAAAAGTTTGTATTACTGTTTTATAGCTTGTATCAACTATTACAACAGCTACATAGCCGTTTTTATTTACACTTATTTGTGATATGTCTCCTTCTACTTCTGTTTCCCAAGTAATTTCTTTATCTGTTATCAAATATGCATTATGTCCATTAGAATCAGCTATTGCCAAAAATCGATTTGCAGAATCAAAAATTGGACTTGAAACCTGAATATCCAATTCTTCCTCTTTATTTCCCGTATTACCATATATCTGTAATTTTCCTTTACTTAAAACTCCTATGTACTTATTAAATGCATATATATCTGCATTTTCTTCAACTAAATCTATAGTTATTACTCCGTCTTGCGTTATTTCTTTATTTAGGACATTTTTGTCTATCCATTGCCTTATATTTTCATTTTTTATGTATAATATAACTATAATAAAAATTGCTATTAGCAATATTGTTATGATGCTTACTATTGCAATTTTTTTCTTATTTATCTTTCTTGTATATACTTCTTCTTTTTCCCAAAAGTTCTTCATCGATTTTTCGTTTCATCCCCTTTTGTATTCACATTACAAGCTTATTCTACTATATATACTAAAAAAAAGCAAGTAGTTACTTGCTTACTTTGGTTACTTTGGGGACAGACTTAATTTAACCATGGTCATTTTAAGTCTGTCCCCATTTAGCCACTAACTATTAATCTTAGTATTTGTATTAATCCTAAATATCCAAAGATTGGATATAAACTGTTTATTAAATTTGAAAAACCTATTCCTGAAAATAAAACTGCTAATGTACATATTGTTATTGCCGCTTGTGTATATTTTCTATTTTGTTTTTGGATATTCTGTAAAAAACTGGTTCCTAATGAAATTGTGGTTGTGAATATTGAACCTAATATTATAAATCCATATATATATTTTATTGTTTTATTTATATGTGATACTACATAAACTGCTGGCATTTCTAGTTTTGTGATGTCTACATCTACTTTTACTAAAAGTAGATATATTATTAGTGCTATTGTTGTTATGATGATTGTTGTTATTATTGATATTGATACTATTTGTTTATGATTTTTTAAGTATTTTTTTAGAGTTAATAATACTGGTATTAATAATATACTGTTGTAACTGCTGTATAGTATGGCACTTAATATGAAGCTTGAATTATTGGTTTGTGTAATGTATTTTCCTAAGTTTAATATGTGTATTTCTTTTATGCTTATTGTTCCTATTATAATTAAAAATGTTATTAATATTGGTACTAATATTTCATTTACTTTTACTACTCCTTTTACACTTGTCATAAGTATTATAAATGTTCCTATTGCTAATACTATACTTCCTATTATGCTGTCTATGCCAAATTCTTGCTCAAAGTATGCTCCAAATCCTGCTATCATTATGAAAAAGGTTATTAGTATGAATAGATTTATTATTATGTTTATGATTTTTTTTAGTGATTGCATTTGGGAGTTGGGTATAATTGCGTCTAAAAATTCTTTGTATGTTTTTATTTCGTTTTTATTTATAATTTTTAAAGTTTTATATATTACTATTCCCATTAGTATATTTGATATTATTATTCCTGCTATTCCTTTTATTCCATAAGAAAAAAAGAATACGTATATTTCTTGTCCTGATGCGAATCCCGCCCCTATTAATGTTCCTATTATTACAAATACTACTTTTAAAATACTCATATAAAAAACCCCATAATATTTTATGGAGTTTTTTTGTTTTTATTCTATTTTTTTCTTCTTCTACGTTGCCATACTATAATTCCTATAAGTATTATAGCTATTGGTACTGCAAAGATTATTATTCTTATTGTTGTATCTTGTGCTTGAGTTGCTGTATATGTTACCGTTCCTGTGTCTTTTCTTATGACTATATCTTCTTCTCTATCTGTTAAATATGCAATTGAGTTTAATATTAAGTCTTTGTTATAAGCTAACTGAATTACTGGATATTGTGAGTAGTTTTGATTTAATGGATAGTCTGTTATAAAGTAGTTTTCACTATAAATTACCATTTTTGATGTAATTGCTTTTTCTCCTGTTTCTTCGTTTGCTGCTTTTATTTCTTTTTGTAGTTCTGCTCCTAATAAAAATGGTCCTTTTTCTTCGCCTTCTTCTATTCCTGAATTTTGATTATTGAAGTTTGTTCTAAAATATGAACCTTCACTTGCCTTGGCTAATTCTGTTTTTACTACATTTTGTTCACTTAATTTGTCATCATCTATATTGATTTTAGTTGCATTTACTAATACTACTCCTGTTGTTGAGTATATGTCTTTTGTTATTGTATGGTATTGAAGTTCTGGTATTATGAAGTCTGGTGAACCTGCTATCATTTTGTTTGCATTTGTTTCTCTAATTATTCCTGCTTCAAATGGCTTTACTCCATATGCTTCTAATATTGAATTTACATTTGTTAAGTTAAGATTTGTTGTTATTGCTGAATTTAACCAAAGTATGTTCCCTCCTGCGTTTATGTAATTTTTTATTGCATTTGTTGCTACATCATCAAAGTCCTTGGTTGGAGTTGTTATAACTAGTGTGCTGCAATCTTCTGGTACTTTTCCTACTGATAATATGTCTAATGTTTCTACTTCATTTACTTCATTTGATAATAATGTGTTTAAATAGTTCATGTTGTAATTTAGTATAAATTCGCTATATCCTTGTAAAAAATATATTTTTGGAATGACACTGCTTGCTACTGTAAGTATTGTGCTTGTTAATTTTTCTTCTGCTATACTTACTGTTTCATATGTTGTCGTATCATAGGTTACTAAATCACTTGATGATAATACTTTTGAATTATTTTCACATTCTACTATTATTCCTTCTGATCCACTTTGTATTCCGTATTTTTCAACTAAATCTGGTCTGCTTTCGGCATTTACTGCTTCTACTACTATTTTTTCATTTACTTTATGATATTGCTTTGCTAAATCTAAATCTGTACTGTCTTCTGAATAGCCTACAAAATATATGTTGATATTTTTGTCAATTTTTTTAACTTTTTCTTTGCTTTCATCTGTTAGTGAATATAGTTTTTCTTGCGTAAAATCTAGTGGTGTTAGTTCTAATGAGTGCATAAATACGTTTATTGCTATGAAAATTGCTATTATTATTATTACTAATATTGTGGTTTTTGTTCCATCTATTAACCATTTTTTCTTTATTGTTTCTATAAATTTATTAGGCTTTTTTTCTTCATTTTTGTTATTTTTCACTTTTTTCTCTTTATTTTTTTTGCTTTTTTCAATTTTATTTTCTTGTTTGTTTTTCTCTTTTTTCAATTTTTACCCTCCTTTATCTTACACTTTTTCTTCTTTGCATAAATAGTACTGTTAGTAATAAACATCCTATTGTGAATGTTATAAATGTTACTGTATCTGCTATGTCAATTTGCCCTGATGGAAATTTTGCAAATATATTTATTAATGAGAAATTTGTAAATATTTCGCTAAATTGTGGTAAAAACCATGTTAATATGAAGAATCCTATGGTTATAACTCCTGCTATTATTTGATTCTCTGTTATGCTTGATGCTAAAATACCAAATGATATATAACTAATTGCTAATAATAAAAATCCAAGTAATGTTACTAATGCTGTTGTTATATGTGGTGTTCCAAAGAAACATAATATTGCAAAATACATAAATGTACATATTTCTGTAATTATTACTATTAAAGTTGCTGCTATGAATTTTCCTAATACTACTTTTGTTAAACTTATTGGTGATGTTAGTATTAATTGTTCTGTGCCTGTTTTCCTTTCTTCTGCAATTGTTCTCATTGTAAGGATGGGTATTATGAAAGTCAATATTGTAGCTCCTGAGTAAAATATGTATTCAAAGTTTGTACTTTTATATGTAAATACATCTGTATAAAAAAATATGCTAAACATTATTAAAAATAGTCCTATAAATACATATCCTATTGGTGAAAAAAAGTAAGATTTAAATTCTTTTTTTATTATTGCTAACATTATTTTTCTCCTCCTTCTATTAATTTCATAAATGCATCTTCTAAAGTAGAGTCTATTTTTTTAAGTTCGAAAATTGTTATATTTTCTTTTGCAAATTGATTAAATATTGTTTTTCTTAAATCTACTTTTCCTTCTGCTTCTATCATATATTGTTTGCTTCCATCTTCATTTTCTTTTATTAATTTTATTTCTTTTATGTCTTTTATTTTTTCTTTGATGTTTCTTATTTTGTTTTCAGGGTCTTCTATTGTTACATATACTGAATTGTTGTTTGTAACTTTGTTTTCAAGTTTTTCTGGAGTGTCTATTGCTACTATTTTTCCTTTATTTATTATTATTACTTTGTTACATATTTGACTTACTTCTGATAAAATATGTGAACTTAATATTATTGTATGCGTTTTTCCTAATTCTTTAATTAAATTTCTAATTTCAGTTATTTGTTTTGGATCTAAGCCAACTGTTGGCTCATCTAATATTAAAATTTTAGGTTCTCCAACTAATGCTCCTGCCATACTTACTCTTTGCTTATAACCTCTAGATAAATTTTTCGTTAGTTTGTTTTGTACTTCTTTTAGTCCTGTTTTTTCTATTATTTCTTGAACTTTTTGCTTTTTTTCTTTTTTATTTACTTTTTTTATTTCTGCCATATAAGTTACAAATTCTTTTACTGTTAAATCGGTATATAATGGTACTCCCTCTGGCATATAACCTATTTCTTTTTTAGCTTTTTTTGGCTTTTTTAATATGTCATATCCGTTTATTAGTATCTCTCCTTCGGTTTGTTCAATAAAACCTGTTAACATATTCATTGTAGTACTTTTTCCTGCTCCGTTTGGACCTAATAATCCTACTATTTCACCTTCTTTTATATTGAAGCTGATATTGTCTACGGCTACTGCTTTTCCATACTTTTTTGTAACATTTTTTACTTCTATCACAAAAAATTCCTCCTTTTTGTAGTTTTTTGCTTATTCAAAACTTTTTTATTAATTTTGTCCTTACGCATACTTTGCTTTTATAGTTTATCATTTAATTTTTTTAATGTAAAGTAATTCACAAAAAATTCACATATCATTTTATCTTTTGGCATATTATTAACAAGAAATGAGGTATTTTAATGAATTGGTTTTATACTTTTATAATTGCTTTTTCAATTGTATTTTTCTCTGAACTTGGTGATAAAACCCAACTTTTGGTTTTGTCATTTTCTACTAAAGATAGAGCTAGAAATATCTTATTTGGAGTTGCACTTGGCACTTTCTTAAGTCATGGATTAGCTATATTATTTGGTAGTCAAATTGGCTCATTACAAAATCCAGTTGTTAAATATTATTTACAATTGTTTACTTACAGTTCTTTTCTTTTATTTGGTTTATTAGGATTCATTCCCAAAAAAGAAAAAGCTTCAGTTTCTTGCCAAAGTTCTTCTAAAAAATCTTCTTTTTTAGAAAAAATTTTTCATTTTAAGATTAATTATGTGCTTTTAGTTGCTTTAGCTATTATAGTTGGTGAACTTGGCGATAAAACCTTTTTGGCCTCATTAGGACTTGGCGTACAATATCCTAATTACAAGCTTTCTTTAATACTAGGCTCTATTTCTGGTATGGTTCTTAGTAATTCTTTTGCACTTTTTTTCGGCAAACTTGTTGGAAATAAATTAAAACCTCAATTTATTGAATTTTTATCTAATTTAATTTTTATTATTTTTGGAATTATTGGCTTTGTAACTATATTTTTAAGTTCCAATGGCTAAACAAAGCCTGTCCCCAAATGACCACGAACATAATTTTTTTGATTTTTTATCATTTTTTGATTGACACTTGTCTTTTTTTGTGATATTATAGTTATTGTTATTGATATGTGGGTCAGTAGCTCAGCTGGATAGAGCACACGCCTTCTAAGCGTGGGGTCGGGGGTTCGAGCCCCTCCTGGCCCACCAATATTAAAACTGTAGAAATTTGTATTAAATATTTTCTACAGTTTTTATTTTTTATTTTAATATTTCTTGCTTTTTTATGTAAAATCATGTATAATATACAATTGTATAGATTTTTATTTAATAGCTAATCCTATATTAGGCCGCATTTTTATGAATTTATCTTCAGGAGGGAAAAAAACATGTTTAATATTCTTAATGGAAAATTTTTCTTAAGAAACAATTCAACTATCGTAAATAAACGGGGAATCGTTGAAAAACAACAATTTGATGAAACTAAATGTTCAAATTTTTCTGGTATTGAAAAGATTTTTATTGATTCTTCAATAGCTGATGTTAATGTTTTGGTTTCTGAGTCATCAACAATTAAGGCTCACTTTTATGGAGAAGCTCTTATTGATGGAAAAGTGGATTTTGATTTTCGTATAGTGAATCATGAACTTAAAATTATGCTGAAAATAAAGTGTAATTGCTATAATGTAAGTTTAAAACTTGATGTTACTATACCTAAGAAAAAATTCAAAGCAATTGAAGTAAAAACGATTTCTTCAGATATTACTTTGAGTGATGGCATTTTAACACATTATCTTAAAGTGAAATCTTTACGTGGTTATTTTATTTCTAATGCTTCTTTTGAAAATGGCTCAATTTCAACTACTAGTGGAAACATTGAACTTTATGTCGATGCAACCACAAATATTTCTATTAATATATCAACTGTAAGTGGTGATGTATTAACAGAGCTTAATAATATAGGTCGAATTAATGTATATTGTCATTCTATGACTGGAGCAGTTACTAATTTGTTTATGAAAGGGATTGGCTATGGTGCAAATGTAGTTATTTCTACATTAAACGGAAGTATTTTGATTAGATAATCTATTTTTTGTAATCTATGTTTTTTAGCATAGATTACTTTTTTTAATTTTGCATTTTATCGATAAATTCTTCCATTGTTATTGTTTCTTGTCTTAATTTTTCTAAATTTTCTGCTGTTTTTATTTTACTGAATAAATAATTTGCATAAAACATTACTATTCTTTCCTTTCGTGATTTTCCGTTTGTATATTCTTTTTATTTTTTTACCCTTTTTTCTGATTTCTTTTCTTAGTTTTTGTTCACTATTTTTCATGTTTTCTAACTCTAAATTAGATAATTCTTTTACCGCCGCATAGTCTCCATGACTAACACATGTTACTATTGCTTTTAGAAATTTCGTATATTTTTCGTTATTTACCATATTTTTACATTCCTTTTTTATTTTAAGTTTTTATATTTCTTAATAATTTTAGCTTTTGTAGGGTATAACTAATAGTGATAATCGTATCTTCTTTGATATTATCATATTATTCGTACTATTTCAAGCTTTTTTGGAATTTTTAGTGTCATTAAGTTTAATTTTAGTTACAGTTTTAATGTGTTCAACATTTTTTTGCTACTTGTTATACTAATAGTAGCTTTTTATTATATGCAAAGAGAATTCTGGAATATAAAAATTGAAGCGAAAGGAATGATATTTAAATGGGTTCTATATCTAAGTCAGATATTGATAAAAATTTTGGCAAAGTTTTAAGAGAATTCCGCGTTAGAAATGGTTACACTCAAGAGCAATTGTCTGAAAAATTAGGAATTTCTTTAAAATATATTTCAAGAATCGAAAATGGAAATAATGGTATAAAAACACAAACTTTAGTAAAATATATGAATCTTTTGGGTATTACACCTAATACAATATATAAAAATTTAATTAATAATCCTGAAATTGCTAAAAATATTAATTTGTCTGAAAAAATAAATAGTCTTAATGATGATAAAAAAGGTTTAGTTGCATCAATAGTTGATTTAATTGCTAATTTTAATAACTAACTACCTCTTTTTTATAGAGCCTTTTAAGTTTATAATTACTTATAAGGCTCTATTTTTATTTTTATTTTTTATTTTATTGATTATTCTTGCCAAAATGCTTTATATGTCTTATATGCTGCATAAATATCATATTTACTTGTTACTTCAAATGGTGCATGCATTGATAATACAGGAACTCCGCAGTCTATTACGTCTGCGCCTTTGTTTGCTAATATATATGCTATTGTTCCTCCTCCTCCAATGTCTACTTTTCCAAGTTCTACGATTTGATATTTTATATCATTTTTTTCTAGTATGTTTCTTACCCATGCTACATATTCTGCATTTGCATCTGATGCTCCTGCTTTTCCTTTTGAACCAGTGTATTTATTTAGGCTGATTCCTTTTCCCATATAACCGCTATTTTGCTTATCTGATACTGAACTATATAATGGGTCAAATCCTGCATCTACATCTGATGATAACATTTTTGAAAAACAAAATACTTTATCTAGTTGATTTGGTTTGTTTACTCCTAGTTTATTTAATATTTCTGATATGAAGAAGTCAAACATATGTGATTCCATTCCAGTGTTTCCCATGCTTCCAATTTCTTCTTTGTCAGATAGTATACATACTGCTGTGTTTTTTACGTTTTGTAATTCCATCATTGCTGCTAAAGATGTGTATGCACATACTTTGTCATCTTGACCATATCCTGCTACCATGCTTTCATCAAATCCTAAACTTCTTGCTTTGAAGCTTGGTACTAGCTCTATTTCTGAACTTGCTAAGTCTGCTTCTACTATTCCATATTTTTGATTTAAGATGTTTAAAATATTTAGTTTTACTTTTTCTGAGATGTTACTATTATTGTATGGTATGCTTCCTACTAATAGTTGTAAATTTTCTCCTTCTACTCCGTCTTTTAGCTTTTTTTCCATTTGCTCTTGTGCTAAATGTGGCAATAAGTCTGTTATTGTAAATATTGGTTCATTTTCATCTTCTCCAATATTTATTTCTATTTTTTCTCCATTGGTTTTTATTATTACTCCATGCATACTAAGTGGAATTGCTGTCCATTGATATTTTTTTATTCCTCCATAGTAATGTGTTTTTAAATATGCTAATCCTGTGTCTTCTGTTAGTGGATTTGGTTTTAAGTCTAGTCTTGGAGAGTCTACATGTGATCCTATTATATGAAGCCCTTCTTCTACTGATTTTTCTCCTATTATTGCTAAATACATACTTTTTTCTCTGTTTATAAAATATACTTTGTCTCCTGGTTTTAATGTTTCAAATTCTATTATGTCTTTATATCCATTCTCGTCTGCTATTCTTTTTGCATTTTTTATAAATTCTCTTTCTGTTTTCGATTTATTTAAGAAGTCCATATATTTTTTTGATAATTTAAAAATTTCTTCTTTTTGATTTTCGCTTACTTCTTCCCAACCACATTTTTTTGTGTTAAAAAGTTTTTGTTTTAATTCTTCACTCATTTTATCCTTCCTTCCTTGAGGAAATTTCCTCAAACTTCATATGTAAAGTATAACACTATATTTTTTATTTTTCCACTATTTTTATCATTTATTCAAAGTTTTGTTTTATTTTTTCTTAATTTGGTTATACTTTTTTAGAGGTTTTGTTTGAAAGAAATAGTCTTTCATATTTATGTATGCCTTTGGAAAGGAATGAGATTTGTATGAATTCTTTATGGATTTCAAGTATAAATGAAGATATGTTTTCTAAATATATTTCTAATTCAGATTCTGATGTTTCTTCTCTTAGTTGTGATGTTTGTATTGTGGGAGCAGGAATTTTTGGATTAACTTGTGCTTATTATTTGAGTAAACTTGGTTTTAAGGTCATTGTTTTGGAAAAGTATAAAATTGGTCAAAAGACTACAGGGCATACTACTGCAAAAATAACTAGCTCTCATGGCTTGTTTTATGATTATCTTATCCACAATTATGGCACAAAGTGTGCAAAAGATTATTTAAATGCAAATGAAGATGCTATTTATAATATTAAAAATATTGTTGATTGTGAAAATATTAAGTGTGATTTTGAGTTTCAAAATAATTATGTGTATACTACTAAAATAGATGATTTACAAAAAATTAAAAATGAGGTTTCAGCTTTAGATTCTTTAGGGTATAATTGTGATTTTGTAACTGAAACTGGGCTTCCTTTTGAAATAAAAGGTGCTGTTTGCTTTAAAAAACAAGCTCAATTTCACCCTTTAAAATATTTAAGTGGTTTATGCAAAAGCATTATTCATAATAATGGTAAAATTTTTACTAATAATACCGTTTTTGATGTTAAAAAAGATGGTGATTCTTATGTTACATTTTCTTCAAAATTTAATGTAAATTCTAAATATGTAATAATTGCTACTCATTATCCTTTTATAAATGTGCCTGGATTTTACTTTACTAAAATGTATCAGTCTACCTCATATATTATTGCAGTTGATCCTAAAAAGTCTTTGTTTAATGGAATGTATATAAATGCTGGTTCTCCTACTTTTTCTTTTAGGTCTGCAAAAATTGATGGTAAAGAGTTGTTATTAATTGGCGGTGGAGACCATAAAACAGGTCATCCATCTTCTTATAGAGATACTTACGGTGTTTTAGAAGATATGGCAAAAAAGTTTTACCCAGATTCTGAAGTTTTATATAGATGGGATACTCGTGATTGTATTTCTTTGGATAAAATTCCTTATATAGGTACTTATTCAAATTTTATGCCTAATGTTTTTGTTGGTACCGGTTTTAAAAAATGGGGCATGACTTCTTCTAACGTGGCTGCTAATATTATTGTTGATGAAATTTGTGGCAAAAAAAATAAATATGCGTATTTATTTGATTCAAATAGATTGAAACCTATTAAGAATGCCGATGAAATGAAAAATATGATTGTTCAGTCTTCTAATTCTCTATTTTTTGATAAGTTTAAATCAGCTAATATGAACTTTGATGATATTGCTAATGATTCTGGTTCTATTATTGAAGTTAATAATGAAAAGGTCGGAATTTATAAGGATTCTTCTGGAAATATTTTTGCCGTGAAACCTGTTTGTACTCATCTTCGGATGCTTGCTTTCTTGGAATGATGTGGATAAGACTTGGGATTGTCCTTGCCATGGTTCTAGGTTTGATTATATGGGGAAAAATATTTATGACCCTGCTTTTAAAGACTTGGAAACTTATTTAATATAAGAAATTTACATTTTTTTTGCTTTTTTTTTGCTTTTTTTATTGACTTAACATGATTTTTTTGCTACAATTTTTTTAAATAAATCATATATTTATATGTTTTATTTTTTGTTTATTGAACTAGATTTCTCCTTGGAGCAATAATCTAGTTCTTTTTTTAATTATGAGGAGGATATAAAATGTATAATATTGAACAAATAAAAAATGATTTAAAAAATAATTTATCACAATTTCGTTATGAACATAGTATTTTGGTCGCAGAAGAAGCAAAAAAACTTGCTAATCATTATAATATTGATGAGGAAAAAGCTTATATTGCTGGATTAGTTCATGATATTGCTAAAGAATTTTCTGATGATGAAAATTCAAAATGGATAAAAAAATATAATTTGTCAGGTACTTTATTTTTGCCTGAATATAAAAATGTTATCCATGCTAATATTGGTGCTTTAGTAGTTAAAGAATTATATAATTTAGATGATGAAATATGTAATGCAGTTCGTTATCATGCAGTTGGGAATGTTCCAATGACTTTACTAGATAAGATTATTTTTATTGCCGATAAAATTGCTCGAACCACAGATAATCCAATTATAGATGAGGAGAAAAAACTTGCATATAGCGATATTGATAAGGCTTTGGCTTGTTATATTAATATTCAAAAAGATAAATTAGAAAGTACCGGGAAAAAGATGTTCCCTACTACATTAAAACTTTTAGAATTTCTTACAAATAAATAATTTTGTTTTATTTTTATTATTGTTTTGTTTGTATAATTATGTATAAAAAGTTTTAATTTGTATATAATAATATTATTTAAAATGTATATTCTTTTGTATTAGGGGGAGATAATTATGCAAGCAATAAGTGTAAGTGAAGCAAGACAAAATTTTAATAAATATTGTGATGATGTTGTAGAAAATAGTGATGTTGTAATAGTAAGTAGAAACGGTAATGGCAGAGAAAATATGGTTTGGATTGACCTAACTTCGTACAATGAATTGCAAAAGGCAAAAGAAAATTTAGAATTTTTTATGAAATCAGAAAAGAACTACAATAAATTAAATGAGGTTAAAGTATTAGCTAAAACTATAGATGAATTAGATGTTATGGATGACGAATAAATATTGAGGTTACTGTTTAGTCCAAAAAAGGAAGGCTTCTCTAAATATAATAATATATTTTCTAAATTTTATTTATAAATATATTGAATTTTAGATAAAAAATTATTATAATTAATTATAGAAAATATATAAGGAGACTAATTATGAAAATTATTAGATTATTAAAAAGTAATGAAAATGGCTCAATTACAGTCTTTGTATTAGCATCAATGTTATTACTTACTATGACATTAAGCGCCACATATATTGGAATTTCAAATAAAATAAATTCTCAAATTAATAAAATAGAAAAGATAAAATCAGAATACTCACAATATGATATTAATCAAGAATATAATACTGCTTTACAAAAAGTTAACAGTGAAACATAACTTCATTTAAAATTTTTTATAAACATTGTTTAAAAAGTAATGTATCCATAAAAGTACAAATTTTAATGTCCTTTAATGGATACTTTTTTTAATTTGCTTTATTAAATTTATTTAATATAATTCCTACTGCATGAACTATTTTTGTTGAATTTACATTTGCAATATTTTTTCCTAATGCTTTTCCTCCTACTGTTAATGCTGCAACAGTTGCACTTAATAAGAATTGTATATTAAATGATAATCCAAATTTTTCTGTTATTTTCATTGATATTAATGCACTTATTGCTCCACTAAGTACTCCGCATATATCTCCAATTACGTCTGCACATATATTAGCTACTTTGGGTGCATTTCTTATTAATTTTATAGAATCTTTTGAACCTTTTATCTTTTTAGTAGCTTTTGCATGAAATTCATGTTCATTTGCAACTGTTACTGCAACTGCAATTATATCAAATATTATTCCTATTGCTATTACTAGTATCAATATTAATATAGCTGGAATTAGACTTAAATTTGATACTCCATTAGCTGATATGTATGAAAATATCATAGATAATATGAATGTAATAGTAAATACTTCTATAAACCACTTTATATTAGATTCTTCTTTTTTCTCTCTATTGCTCTGTTTTTGTTCTTTCATCTCGTTTGATTTTTCTTCACTCTTATTTTTTACCATTTTTTATTTTTCTTTTTCTGTATTTTAAACTAATTGAAAAAGATTTTATAGTCCCCCTTTCTTACTATATTTTTTTATTGTATTTATTTTTTATATAATTTTAGGCAGATGAAAATCTGCCTTTTATAGTTATTATTTTTTAGTTAGATGGTCAAAGCCTAAGTAAATTTTACAGTTTAGGTCTAGTTGAATTTCTCTATTTTCCACTTAACATTGCTGTTATAGCCGTTTCCGTTTAAGGAAAATATCTACTTATTTTAAGTAGACACCAGATCACCACTTAAATCTGCACCTTAATCCTTAGACTTCTATGCTTTATTTCTGAGCAAACATTCTAGAAGTTTTCCTTAACATACATTTTTTCTTTACTAGTCTTTTTCGCAATTGCAATTTCATAACCTAAAATACTTTTTATTTGGCCAAATAATAAAGTATTTTTGTTTAAAGTTAATCCCAATACATTCACTCAAGACAGGCTACACTATGCTTAGTGTCTTGGCACTTTGGCATAGGTTTAACTTAAATTTTATTTAAGCCTCCACGAAAATAGGGAGCCTATATATGCCATTATATATTACCCTAATTTCTTTACTCCCTAAAACCACACAAAACTGGCATTTCGCGCAATTTTAAGAAACTTCAACGATGTGCCCTTTAGTGGATTTTTAGCCCCACCCTCGTAAAGTTTGTATGACTAGAATAATGCACCATCATTTAATATTATACTATTTTTTCCTAAATATTCCAAATTTTATTTAAGTTTATTAGCTTTTTTGTTTCTTGTTTTTGAGTATTTTTCTCATTTTTTCTCTCGTTTTCTTACTTTTTCTTCGTTTTTTAACTATATGTGTTTTTTTATTTCTTTGTATATTTCTTCATGTATATCTTCAATAGTTCTAATTTTATCGTCTTTCATGCATTTTACTTCATACCATTTATAATCTTTGGCTACATCACATGCTGCATTATAACTGTCTATTAGATGTTTTTCATCTCTTTCATGAATATCCTTCTGCATTCCTTGTGTAAATTTATTTTTTCTATTTTCAATTAATTTTATTGCTATTTCTACTGGCATATTTAAGAAAAATACTTCACTTGGAATAGGTAATTTATATAAATTAAATTCAAAATCCCATAACCAGTCTAAAAATTTTTTTCTTTCAGCTTTATCTTGTATTTTGCCAGCTTGATGTACCATGTTTGCAGTGGTGTATCTATCTGCTAATATAATTCCACCATTTTCATAATAATCTTTATATTGTGTTTGATATGTAGCATATCTATCAGCAGCATAAAACGTTGATGCTATATATGGACTTATTGTCTTGGCATCTTGTCCAAAATCTCCAGCTAGATACATTTTTACAAGTGATGAGCTTGGACTATCATAGTTTGGAAAACTTACTACTTTATGTTCTATTCCTTCTTTTGATAATCTTTCTCTTAATTTTTCAAACTGTGTTTGTTTCCCACTTCCATCAGTTCCATCTATAACAAATAATTTTCCTTTTTTTTCTAGCATCTTTCTTTAAACAAGATTTTTAATTTCTTGTTTTCCTCCTTTTATATTTTTTCTTTATTATATATTAATATTTTTCAATTTGCAATGGCATTTTTTATATGGTTTATTTTTCTTTTACTATTTGTAATATATATTTCTATAACATCTATTCTCATAGGAATATTTTTTATTTTATTTAAATATGTATAATAATTACTTGCTTCTAATATGTGCTTTTTTTTACTTTTATTTACTGCTTCAGATGGCATTCCATATTTCAAGTTTGAACGTGTTTTTACTTCTATAAAAACTAACTCTTTCTTCTTTAAGTCTTGTGAAATTATATCAATTTCACCTTGTTTACATGTAAAATTTCTTTCTAATATATTGTAATCGTTTCTATTTAAATATTTACATGCTATTTCTTCTCCTATTTTTCCCATTTCTTTTTTAATATACATTTGTATCCTCCTGCTACTTTTTCTATATATCCTTCAATTTCCAGATTAAATAACATTTGACTCATTTTGTTTATTGATTTTTTTGTTTTCATACATAATTCATTTATTGAACTTTGTTTTTTCATTAGTATTTTATAAATTTCTTGTTCTTCTTTATCTAATTTCGATAAATCTTGCATCTCTTCTACTTTACTTAGTTCTTTTTGTTTTAATTTATTGTAGTGTAAAAATTCAAAATTATCTATTATTTCTTTACTTGAAGTTACTAAAATAGCACCTTTTTTTATTAAATTATTTGTTCCAACACCATGTATATCATTTATATCATGTGGTAGTACAAATACCTTTCTATTTTGCTCTACTGCTAATTTTGCTGTTACACTTGTCCCACTTCTATATGCTGCCTCTACTACTAGCACTCCTAATGCAATTCCACTTACTATTCTATTTCTTTCTAAAAAATACTTAGATTTTGCCTCTGTATCTGGTTCATATTCAGTTATTATTAAACCTCCTTTTTTTAGTATTTCTTCATATAAAGGTTTGTTTTCCATTGGAAAAATATTATTTAACCCATTGCCTAGAACTGCAATTGTTTTTCCTCCAACTTCTAGTGTTTCTTTATGTGCAACTGCATCTATTCCCTTAGCTAGTCCACTTGCAATTGTAATATTTTGAACTGCAAGTTCTGATGCAAATTTTTTTGCCAATTTTACTCCATTTTGTGTGCAATTTCTTGAACCTATGATAGATATGATATTTGTATTTAATAAATTTATATTTCCTTCATAATATAATTGTTTTGGGGAATTTTTTATTCTTTTTAATTTTTCTGGGTATTGTTTGTCTGTTATTAATATTTTTTTCATATTTTATTTATGCTACACATACCTTTCTTTATAAAATGACTTGAATTTTAATAAATTTTACGACAAAAATTTTCTATCTAAACTTCTATATTGTATTGCTTCTACAATATGTGATTTTTCTATGTTTTCACTGTTTTCTAAATCTGCAATTGTTCTTGCAACTTTCATAATTCTTGTATATGCTCTAGCACTTAATTTTAATTTTTCAAATGCTTTCTCTAATATACCCTTACTTTCTTTGTTTAATCTACAATATTTTTCAATTAATAATGGAGAAAGTTCTGAGTTTGAATATATATTATATGACTTATATCTTTTTAATTGAATATCTCTTGCTTTATTTACTCTTTTTCGAATCGTTTGAGAATTTTCTTCTTTTTTTGTTTCATTTAATTTTTTATAATCAACTTTTTCTACTTCTATTTGTATGTCTATCCTATCTAAGAGAGGTCCACTTATTTTATTTATATAGTTTTTTCTTTGATAATCTGTGCATGTGCATTTCCTTTCTTTTGAACCATAATAACCACATGGACATGGGTTCATGCTTGCTATAAACATGAATTTGCATGGATATGTTATACTTGTATTTAATCTATTTATTGTTATTTCATGATCTTCTAATGGTGTTCTTAAAAGTTCTAATGTACTTTTATTAAATTCTGTTAATTCATCTAAAAATAGTACACCATAATGTGCTAAACTTATTTCACCGTGGCTTTGGATTTTTTCCACCTCCTACTAATGAAGCTACTGTTATTGTATAATGTGGACTTCTAAAAGGCCTTTTTGTTATTAATGGTGAATTTGAAGATAGAATTCCTGCAACACTATGTATTTTTGTTACTTCTAATGCTTCGCTAAAAGTAATATTTGGTAGTATGCTTGTAATTCTTCTTGCTAGCATAGTTTTTCCTGTACCTGGACTTCCGAATAAGTATACAGTTATGTCCACCAGCTGCTGCTATTTCTAGTGCTCTTTTTGCACTTTCTTGTCCTTTTACTTCTGAAAAATCAACTTGAAATTGTTTTTCATCTTTCATATTAGGAATATAAACTTCCTGTCTTTCTAGCTTTATTTCACCATTTAGGTATTCAATTACATCAATTAAATTTTCTACTGGAAAAATTTCCAACTCGTCTATTATTGCCGCTTCTTTTGCATTTTCTTTTGGTAATATCACTTTCTTTATTCCTAATTTTCTTGCTTCTATACATATTGGTAAAATTCCATTTACTTTTTGTATTTTTCCTGATAAAGAGAGTTCACCTATAAATATGGTATCTTCTATTAACTCTTGTACTTTTTTATTTGAAATATTATTTGATGAAATCAAAATTCCTACAGCTATTGGTAAATCAAACATAGAACCTTCTTTTTTTATATCAGCAGGTGCTAAATTAACAATAATTCTTCTACTTAGAAATTCTATTCCACAGTTTTTTATAGCTGTTTTTACTCTTTGTTTTGATTCTTTTACACTTATGTCTGGTAATCCTACGATTTCAAAGACTGGCATTCCTGCTGATATGTCTACTTGAATTGATATCAAATATCCATTAATTCCATTTAATGCCATACTATTTACTATAGATAACATTTTGTCCTTTCTACTTAATAGCTATTTAAATATCTGAAACCATTATAGCTCTATAAAAAACTAGAAAAGGAAATCATTATGTCTTATTTAATACGTACATAAAAGATTTTTAGGAAAGGAAGAACTACCGATAAGATTCTAATATTATATAAGATTGATCTTAATTTCATTTGATTTTTATATTATTATAGGGGACTTTGAAGCTATAATGGCTTCAGATATTTAAATAACTTTAAGTTTTTTTAATTTTGTTTTAAATTTTTAATTTGATTTTTGAAGATGGTTTTAAATAATTTTAGAATTATAAAATAAACTTTGAACTCTAAACTCAATTACAATTAGCATTATAATATAGTTTCCATATTTTGTCAATACTTTTTTTTAATTTTTTTATCTTTTATTTTCAAGTGGTCACTTTGGGGACAGACTTAAAATAACCATAATGGTTATTTTAAGTCTGTCCCCAATTAACCATTAAATCCCGTAAGTGCCATAAATCGGGTCTTTGAAGAGATTGACTTGTGGAGTATTATATGTGCAAAATATAAAACAGAATAGTAGGAATAATAATATTACTCCTGCCAAAATTTTTGACGATGTATTGGATTCATTTTCTCTTGTCATTAGTTTGTATGCTACAATTTCTCCTAAAATTACTGCTATTATATATGTTAATATATCAATTATTGAAAAACTAACTCCTAATATTCCTGTGTATGTAAAGAAAAATACTGTTATGAAACTTATTGCTACAAATATTCCTATTGTTTTGGCTTCAATATAATTGTTTGTTTGGTCTTTTACAAAAAAGTACTCTATTATTGCTAGTGTGAACATTGGCATAAACGTTATTTTTAGATGCTCCCATACACTTTCGTTTACTGCACTGAAACTTGCTATGATAGCATTTTGATCTGACCATTGATATGTAAAGTGTAATAGTACTCCTAATAATATACATATTATACATACTGCTATTTGTATTTTTTGTAATTTGGTTAATTTTTTCAATTTATTTCTTTCTATTTTTTCTCCTAAGTGAATGACTTTTTCTGAATTCATAAACATTCCTCCTATTTAATTATATTAGGAGGCTTTTGTTTTATTACTATTTATGTTCTTTATTATTACAGATGTACTTCTTGACTGACCTGTAATTTTTATTTTTTATAATTTTGATTACTTTATGGTTATTTTTATTTTTGATTTTTTTATTATATTTTTACTTTTTCGATTTCTAATAAGTATTTTTTGTTCTCTAAGCCTCCTGCATATCCTGTTAATTTTCCATTGCTTCCTATTACTCTATGACATGGTATTACAATCCATATTTGATTTTTGGCTATTGCATTTGCTACTGCTCTAATTGCTTTTGGCTTTTCTATCATTTCTGCTACTTTTTTATATGTTACTGTTTTTCCATATTCTAGTTTTGTCAGTGCTTCCCATACTTGTTTTTGAAAATCTGTTCCTTTTGTTTTTATTTTTAAGTTGAATTTTTTTAATTCCCCTTTGAAGTATTTTTCTAATTGATTTTTACATTGCTTTATTGCTAGATTTTCATTTTCTTTTTCGGTATTTTGTGTATTGTTAATAATTTTTATTTCTATTATTTCTTCTCCTTGTGCTTTTATTTGTATTTTTATTTTTTCATTTTTATAATATCCTATATTCATTTTTATCATTGTTTGCTACTGGTTAATTTAAATGGAAATTTGTGCCACTAAGAATCATGGTACATTTTTTTAACTGACCGGTAACTATTCCTTTCATTTTTTATTTTTTATAATTATTATAATTTACTTTTTATATTTTATCATATATAATTGGTATGAGGTCAACTATATGGATAGATATAATAAATTAAATGTTTTTTTGAGGAAAAAGTTTGGAGAAAGAACTTTAAAGATATGTATAGATGGCGGATTTACCTGCCCTAATCGTGATGGTAAAGTTTCTTATGGTGGTTGCATTTTTTGTAGTAATTATGGCTCTGGTGAACATTTACGCTCTACTGAAAGTGTTAGCAATCAAGTTAAACTTTTTTTTGATAGCTACAAGGCTAGCCGTGCTAATAAGTTTATTGCTTATTTTCAAAATTTTTCTAATACTTATGATTCTATTGATGTTTTAAAACATAAATATGATTCTGCTTTGATTGATGACAGAATTGTGGCTTTGGCAGTTGCTACTCGCCCTGATTGTATTAGTGAGGATGTCGCTCGTTTATTAAAGAGTTATTCTGATAAATATTATGTTTTTGTAGAACTTGGTCTTCAAACCTCTAATGATGATACTGCTAATTTTATTAACCGTGGTTATTCTAGCGATGTTTTTACAAAAGCTGTAAATATTTTAAATAAGTATAATATTGATGTTGTGACTCATATTATGGTGGGGCTACCTTATGAAACTAAAGATGATTTGATAAATACTATTGCTTTTTTGAATAAGCATAATATTCAGGGTTTGAAAATTCATTGTACTTATGTGGTTGAAAATACTAAGCTTTGCGATTTGTATAAATGTGGAGATTATGAACCTATTTCTTTGGATTATTATTTGGAGTGTGTTGTGTATATTTTGACCCATATTTCTCCTGATGTGGTTATTCATAAACTTTCTGGCGATGCTCCAAAGGATTTGTTGGTTGCTCCTAGCTGGAATGTTCATAAAAAGTGGATTTTGAATGGTATTAATCGTATTTTGGAAGATAGAGATTTGTGTCAAGGAGGGAATTTTGATGGATAAGTTTAAGGAGATTAGACCTATTGTTTTGGGACTTGCAATTAGAGATAATAAGTTGCTTGTTAGTGAGGGATTTGATAAAGTTAAAAATTCTGTTTTTTATAGATGCTTAGGTGGTGGAATTGAATTCTTGGAAAAGAGTTCGGATGCTTTGAAAAGAGAGTTTTTAGAGGAAATTAATGTGAATGTTATTGTTAGGGATTTTCTTGGTGTTTCTGAGAATATTTTTTCTTATAATGGAAAAAATGCTCATGAATTGGTTTTGTTTTATTTAATTGATATTAGTGATGATGATTTTAAAGATGAATATGAGGTCATTGATGACCATGGAATTTGCACCGCTAAATGGATTGATATTGATGAGTTTAAGAATGGTAGTAAAGTATTATATCCAAAAGAGGTTTTTAAATATATTTGATTTTTAATTGCTTGGTTATTGATTAGTATTTCATTAATTACTAACAATTAGAGCTTTTGGATATTCTATATATCTTTTTCTCATTATTCTTTACTACTATAAATTGTATTCCCATAAGCTTAATTTTCCTTTTACTTCTATTGGCTTATCAAATACCTCTACATTTTCTAGCTGCCAACCATAATTTTCCTTACATGTTTTAGCAAATCTCCTCTATATTTAGTTTGCCAACTTCTAAATTCAAACCTCTTGTTTTGTTGCATTATTAGTGTTGCCCATGGTTGTTTTATTGTTAATACTTTCATAAATTTTCCTCTTTTAAAATTTTACTAAATAATTCTCTTGTATTATTATATGTAATTGTTTTTATCCCATCTTCAAATGTCATCCACTTCATTGATTTTATTTCACTTTCTTGATATTTTTCATTTTATAAAATCTGTTTTGTACATGATTTTTTTGATTAACCTGCTTGAAAATCAGTTATAAATTATTTTACACGATTATATCACAATATGTTAATTATTTGAATCCTAAATTTGCTAAAACTTGTTTACTAACACCAAGTTCTGCTCTAACTGTGACCAAAGGGTGATAATTTTGCTTAAAAACTCAAAAAAACTATTAAACTAGAGCAAATACTTTTTAATTCTTTGGTTGCGGGGTAAGACTCTGGACTACGTGCCTTCGGGTTATGAGGGCTAGTTGAGAGGTTTGTGTAATTTAGTGAAATCAAGGGTTTTA
>CANRPI010000016.1 GCA_947632475.1 uncultured Clostridia bacterium
CTCCATTTTTACATTTTTCCTTGAAAAACGACCAATTATATGATATAAATATTCAAAGAAAAGAAAAATAAAAAAACAACACTATGCTTTAGGAAGGAATGAAAAAAGCAATGAAAAATGAAAACAAATTTTACAACATATTAGAAGACATATTTGTAGGAAGTAAAATAGAAGGAGAAGGTGGATTTGTAAACCTTTTAAAAATAAAAGAAAAATACTACTCAAAAATTATAGAACAACTAAAAAAAGAAATAAAAGAAGACAAGCAAATAACAGCAGACTTCAAAGAAGAATTTTATGACAAACTATATTCATTCTTTGAAAAATACTTCAATGAATGTGGAAGTGTATACTTTGTAAAAACATACAGCTGGCAAAAAATATATGAGAGAGTATATTCATCAAACAATGACGTATGCCTATTTTGGAAAACAAACATGTTATACTATGTAAAAAGTGATTTATTATTTAAAGACATGGTAGTAAACATAGAAGAAAACGGAAAAAAATACAAAATCAACTTCAATGTCAAAAATCTAAATCAAAAACAAAACAACATAAAACAAAACATAGTATATGAATTTGAAAATGCAAGCAAAAAAATGTGTGAAATAAAAGTAAGAAATAGTGGTAAAAACAAAAAAACAAAAATTGATGAAATAGCATCAAAAACAGGCTTAGAAGAAGAAACAATAGAAAAAGCAATAAAAATTTTTGAAAAACAAAACAGAGTAGACTTTTTTATAAACAAAAATGCAGAGCAATTTTTAACAGAGCAATTAGATTTATTTTTACATCAAATTCTATTAGAAGAAAAGAACAAATTTGAAGCAACAAGATTAGAACAGCTAAAAAGTTTTAGAAAATACGCATTAAAACTAATTGAATTTATAGCACAATTTGAAGATGAATTAGTAAGAATTTGGAATAAACCTAAATTTGCTTTAGACTCTAATTACGTAATTACAGCAGACAAACTAAACGAAAAAAATTTAAAACTAATAATAAAACATAAAAACCTTGCAAGCCAAGAAGAAGAATGGAAAGAGTTAGGATTAATTAAAGAAAAGATAACATTAGAAACATTAAAAAAATCAAAATTACCAATAGACACAAAATACTTTAAAGACATAGAAATAAAAATTCTAAGTCAATTTGAAAACATAGATGAGCAAATAGATGGAAGACTAATACAGTCAGAAAACTATCAAGCACTAAACACATTAAAAAACAAGTACAATAATTCAATAAATTGCATATATATAGACCCTCCATTTAATACAGGAGAAGACTTTGCATACATAGACAACTATCAAGACAGCACATGGCTTAGTATCATGAAAGATAGAATAGATTTAGCAGAAAAGCTAGTAGCAAATGACGGATGCTTTTGGTTACACTTAGACTACAATGCAAACATATATGGAAAAGAATTATTAAAAAATAAATACAAACAAATAACAGAAATAATATATGACACAAATGCTACAAAAGATGAAGAATCAGATGTATTTGGTTACAAAAGTTTTGGAGACAACTTTCAATTAAAACATCAAACATTATATTATTGCAGAAATGAAAAATACAAGTTTAACAAATTGTGGAAACCAAATAGAAACACAACAAAGTTAAACATAGGGTGGCTTGACTTAATTGCAGAAGCAAAAACAGAAAAACCTAAAAAAATATGTGATTACGATTTTGGAATAGAAAAATGGAACCATGGAAAATTAGAATACCAAAAAATAGACCTAAATGATGAAAAAATATATCCAATAGGAGACATATGGAATGACATATATTCATTTACTCAATCAGAAATGAGAGTAAGTGAAAGCTTTAGTTTTTCATCATCACAAAAACCAGAAAACTTAATGAGAAGAATAATTCAATCAACTACAGACCAAAGAGAGACAGTACTAGACTTCTTTGCAGGAAGTGGCACAACTCTAGCAGTTGCACATAAGCTAAATAGAAAATGGATTGGAATAGAAATGGGAGAACATTTTAATGAATTCTATTATGATGGAGAAGAAAAGAAAATTGGTATATTAGGAAGAATGAAACTAGTTTTAAGTGGAGACAAAAAAATAAATTGTATATCAGAAAAGGGAAGACACCCACATTTATCAAGCGATATAAATTGGAATGGAGGAGGATTCTTCAAATATTACAAATTTGAGCAATATGAAGATACTTTAAGTAAATCCGAATATAACGATGGAAACATACAAATTTCAGTAGAAAATAGTGGTAGTATATTTAATAAATATATTTTCTTTGCAGATAACAAATTAGTTAATTTCATAAAATCAAAAAATAAAAAAATACAAATAGAATTTTCGAAATTATTTGAAAACATAGACTTTCCAGAAACATTATCTAATTTATTAGGAATGCCAATTATGAAAATAGAAGAAAATAGTGTAACACTAAATGAAAATGGAAAACCAAGAAAAATAAACTATGACTTTAAAAAAATGAAAGAAGATGAAAAAATAGACTTTTTAAATTTAATTATGCCAATGATTTGGTGGGGAAAATAAAAAATATACATAAATTTTAGTTTTTTAGTTAAGCAACAAAAATGGGGGAAAAAATGGAGAACTTTTTAGAAAAATATATAGAAGAAATAGAATATGACAGCTTAAATGATTGGTGTATACCAGACTTAAAAGAATTTTCTAAAACAAAAACAATGTATGACTATCAAGAAAAAGCAATAAAAAATGCAATAAAAACGCTATATAGTTATTACAAAAAAGATTTAGCGAAAAACTTTTACAATTATTTAAAAAATAGTAATAAAAATATAGAAGAATATGACATAAAAAATGTACCTTCAGATGAAAAAAATAGTGCACAGAAAAACAGAAGATATAATATGTTTTCAAATTATTATAAAACAGATGACAGTAACACAATAAAAGCATATCAATTTTTAAACAGAATGTGTTTTTGGATGGCAACAGGTTCTGGAAAAACAATAGTAATTATAAAATTAATAGAAGCAATTCAATACTTACAGTCACAAAATTTAATACCAAAACATGATATATTATTGTTATTTCCAAGAGAAGACCTAATAGAACAATTTAAGAAAGAAGTAGAAAGTTACAATAAAGGTAAAGCAAAAAAAATAGAGCTAATAAGTTTAAAGCAATATGATGAACAAAAAGCAATAATTTCTTTATTTGACGAAAACAAGGTTTACTATTATAGAAGTGACTTAATAAGAGACAATAAAACAGAAAACTGTATAGACTATAAAGATTATTTAAATAATGGAAAATGGTATATATTCTTAGATGAAGCTCATAGAGGAGAAAAACAAAGTTCTTTATTACAAGACTATGTTACAATAATGTCTTCAAAAGGATATCTATTCAACTTTTCTGCAACATTTATAGATAAAATTGATTATATAACAACTTGTTACAACTTCAACTTAGAAAAATTTATAAACAGTGGTTATGGAAAAAACATATATTTAAACCAATCATATTTTGACTTTAATAAAAAAACATTAGACTATACAAGTGAAGAAAAGAAGAAACAAGTATTAAAATCACTAATAGTATTAACATTAGCTAAAAAAAGTAAAAAGAAAGGTTTTTACCATGAACCATTACTTATGACATTAGTAAACTCAGTAAATACTAAAGATTCAGACCTATTATTGTTCTTTAAAAAAATAGAAGAAATTGCTGCAGGAAATTTAGATGAAAATTTATTAGAAAAAGCAAAAAATGACTTAATATCAGATTTTAATGCAAATAAAAATTACATGTTTGGTAAAGAAAAATTAGAAATTGACTTAGAAATTTTAAGAAAAATACAAATAAAAGACATATTCAAAAATGTATTTAATGCAGAAACACATGGAAAAATACAGTTAATAAAAGGAGAAAGAGGAAAAGAATACGCACTTCAGTTAGAGACATCAGAAAAGCCATTTGGACTAATAAAAATAGGTGATGCAGACAAATTTCAAAAAGAACAATTAGGAAAAAATTACATATTAATAAATTCATATGAATCAAACAAAAGCTTTTTCAAAAATTTAAATAATGACCCAAGTATAAACATATTAATAGGAAGTCGTAGTTTTTATGAAGGATGGGATAGCAATAGACCAAATGTTATAAACCTAATAAATATAGGTGGAAACGAAGCTAAAAAATATGTTTTACAAAGTATAGGGCGTGGAATAAGAATAGAGCCAAGTTATGGTCAAAGAAAAAGGTTAAAATTTAACGATGAAAATAAAAATATTATATTAGAAACATTATTTATATTTGCAACTAATAAAGCAGCAGTAAAACTCATATTAGAAGCAATTGATGAAGAAAAATCAACTATTAACGAATATGAAATATCATTAGAAAAAAACGATGTACCATTTAATTTATTAGTTCCTGAATATAAAGAAAAAGAAATAAATAATGACATTTCTTTATTTAACATCTCAAGCAAAAGTCTTAATATGCTATGTAACTATTTTTATGTACATAGCAAGGAATTGTTTATGTTAAAATATGACATATATGAAGAAATGTACGAAATTTTAAAAAATAGTGTTTCTAAAACTGAAAGGTCAAAATATTATCAAATAAATGAAGAATTTGATTATGAAAATATAGAAATATTAATTGAAAGGATATTAACACACCTAAAAACAAAAAGTAAAGAAATTTCACGAATAACAACCATTAAAGAAAACACAATAAATCATTTTAATAAAATAAAATTATTAAATTGCACAAATGAAGAAATAGAATTATTTAAAGATAAAGTTGAAAATGTAAAAAATCACAGTGATATAGACTTAAATGAGTTAATTTCACAGTATAAATCAGGGAAAATATCTCAAGAAGAGTTTTTAAATAAAACAAAATCAACTAAATCTGATGAAAAGTTTAAAGATATAGAAATAGTTAATATGCCAAATAATTATTATAGACCTTTATTATATTCTGAAGTGGAAAAAATTGATTATGCAAAAAACATAATTCAAAATGAGAGTGAAGTTAAATTTATAAAGGCCTTGATAAAACATGTAGGAGAAAACAAAAATGAAAATTGGGTATTTTCAAAAATTGAAGAAAATGTAGATAATATTTACATTCCATATTATAGTGCTACAGAAAATAAATACAAAAATTTTTATCCAGACTTTGTATTTTGGATAAAAGAAAATGAAAATTACAGAGTAGTTTTTATAGACCCAAAGGGTACAAGTCATGCAGATTATCAGAACAAAATAGATGGGTATAATAAATTGTTTGTTAAAGAAAATAAGCCAATAGTTTTTAATTATGGAGAATATAAAGTAACTTTTGATTTAAAATTGGTTACTGATGATGTAAATAAAGTTGGTAAATTATATAAAAAATATTGGTTAAATGTAAATGATTTTAGTTGGTTAATATAATAAAGTAAAAGACAAATATTTTAAGTCACAAAAATTATATATGTTCATAAAATATATAAAAAAATAAAAGGAGGAGAAAAGTGGCTAAAATACTTGTCTTTAATAATGACACAGATAGAATGGAGACTTATTATAGGGGAGAAAGTGAACCAATGCCATATAATACAAATAATACTTTAACAGTTAGAGAATTTAGAGGTTCAAGCAAAAGTAATATTTTATGGACAACTAAAAGAACAATGCAAAGCTGGAATAGTCAAAGATATATATATGGAGCTCCAATTCCAGTAGGTTTTGCATTTAAAAGGCCATATGAAGGTGGACATGGAAATCAGTCACAACATTATGCAGGAGTTTCATTTGATGTAGGACAGCGCCTTACACAATTACAGAGAACAAGATTGTGGAATTCTGCTAATAACTCTGGAGTATGGAGTTATGTAGAACCAATTTCATTAACACCTACATGGGTTCATTTTGACAAAAGATTTGGAGTACCATCTTGTAGCACTGGAGGGTATCCAACTTTAAGAAGAGGAAGTTTAAGTAATTATGTTTTAATTGCACAAGATGATTTAAATACATTAGGATTTAGAACAGGAGGACTAGATGGAATTTTTGGTTCAGCCACAAGAGAGGCAGTAATCAATTATCAAAGATCTAGGGGATTATCAGCAGATGGAATTGTAGGTTGTAATACATGGAGGTCATTGCAAGAAGCGGTTGTAGGAACTGGACCAACTAGCACTACAATAAATTAAAAAATGAGCAACACTCAAATATTATGAGTGCTGTTCATTTTCATATTCGTCTGATTGTAATTTCATTAGCCCTGTAGTAATAGAATTTATAACAGCTTTATTATAAGAATTTAACTTCAAATAATTTTGCAAAAAATTCATATCAACTAATTCATCTAAACTCTGAGAATCTTTTTTTATAATATCATGAAATAAAAAATCAGAATTAATATTTAAAATTTTACAAAGGTTTGTAATTGTAGTAGCACTACCAAAAGCTATTCCACGTTCTAACTGGCTAATATACCTTGTAGATAGAGAAAGCTTTTCAGCTAATTGTTCTTGAGTATATTTTGAGCGAATTCTTGCAAGCTTTATTTTACGACCAATACTTCTTCTTAAATTTCGTTCTTGAGTATTCATATCTTACATTCCTTCCAATAAAAATTAAATTCATATATTTATATAATAAAGTATAGCAATTCAAATAAAAAAATAGAACGAACTATTAATAAGAGAAAATAAAACAAATAAAGCTAATAATTCTATAAAAAATTAGATTAAAAAAAATATAAAAAATTTTTAAAAAACTATTGCAAAATAAAAAAAGTTATATTAAAATAAAATCGAAGTGGAGAGAAGTGGAACAAAGTGGTAGAAAAGTGTAAAGGGGTGAAATATAATTGCTAATTGGTGAATACGAGCATTCTCTAGATGTTAAAGGCAGATTAATAATGCCAGCAAAATTAAGACAAGACATGGGAGACAAGTTCATTGTAACAAAAGGATTAGATGGATGTTTATTTGCGTTTTCACAAAATGAGTGGTTAAATTTCGAAACAAAACTAAAATCTTTACCATTATCAGACAAAAATGCCAGAAACTTTGTAAGATTTTTCTTAGCTGGAGCAACTGAATGTGAAATAGACAAACAAGGAAGGTTCTTAATACCATCAAACTTAAGACAAGCAGCATCATTAGAAAAAGAAGCAATAATAATAGGTGTAGGAACAAGACTAGAAATATGGGACAAATCAACTTGGGAAAAATGTGATGATAACATATCAGCAGATGAAATAGCACAAAACATGACAATGTTAGGTATATAACTTTAACAAAAGTTTATATAAATTGCCAATGATAAGAGTACAAAAGAAAAAAATACAAAAGATAAAGCAAACAAAAGAAAAGAGTACAAAAGCAAAAAGCACAAAAGATAAAATTGTTTTTAAGAAACAAAAGATGAATACTTAAGAACATAAGAAAAAATAAGAAACAAAAGAAATGAAAAAACAAAAGACTTTTAAAATGCAAAAGAACTATTTAAATACAAATAGAAAAAAATTAAAAATAACATAAGATATTTTATACATAAGAAAATAAAACCAAAAGGAATACAAATAAAGAAAAAACAGCTGGTAATAAACATTACCAGCTTAAAAAATATTAAATGGTTTATTAGAGGTGTATAAATTAATTTGAAAGAAAACAATCTTTCATAGATATGTGTGCCTTTAAGAAAGGAATGCAATTTAAAGTGGAATTTAAGCACAAGCCAGTAATGCTAGAAGAATGTATAAAAGGTTTAAACATTAAAAGCAATGGAATATATGTAGATGGAACACTAGGAGGAGCAGGACATAGCAAAGAAATACTAAAAAAATTATCAACAGATGGGATCTTAATAGGAATAGATAGAGACATAGAAGCATTACAAGCAGCACAAAAGAATTTAGAAAAATATAAAAATGTAAAATATATTCATGATAATCATGACAATATAAAAGAGATATTAGAAAAGATGCAAGTAGAAAAAGTAGATGGAATTCTACTTGATTTAGGCGTTTCATCATATCAATTAGATGAAAGAAATAGAGGATTTAGTTACTTAGGCGAAAATGAATTAGACATGAGAATGGATAAAACTCAAGAACTAACAGCAAAAACAGTAATAAACACTTATGAAGAACAAGAACTTGCAAAAATAATTTATGAATATGGAGAAGAAAGATTTTCAAGACAAATTGCTAAAAATATAGTACAAGCAAGAAAAGAAAAAGAAATAACAACTACAAAGCAATTAGTAGAAATAATAGAAAAATCCATACCAAAATCAAAACAGCAAAATGGTCATCCAGCAAAAAGAACATTTCAAGCAATAAGAATTGAAGTAAATAATGAAATAAAACCTTTATATAACACTGTTAAGCAATGTATACAATGTTTAAAACCACAAGGAAGACTGTGTATAATAACATTTCATTCATTAGAAGATAGAGCAGTAAAAAATGCATATATAGAAGCACAAGGAAAATGCACATGTCCAAGTGACTTACCATATTGTGTATGTGGAGCAAAATCACTTGGAAAAATAATAACAAGAAAGCCAATAATTGCAAGTAGAGAAGAACAAGAAGAAAATTCAAGAAGCAAAAGTGCAAAGTTAAGAATTTTTGAAAGAAAGTAATTAAAGAATCAGAAGAAAAAAGGAGGTGAAGTAATTTATGGCAAGAAATAGATATGAATACACAACTAGCCCAAGAAAATTAGAACCAGATTATAGACGAGAACCAAAAAAGAAAAAAATTAGGGTAGTAGAAGACTTACCAAGACAAGAAATTAAATTGTCAAAAGAAGAAAAAAGAAAAAGAAAAAAATTAACATTAGTTGTTATCGGAATATTTATAGTATTATTAACCATAAGTTACAGAAACTCCCAAATTAATGAAAAATTTACAGAAGTACAAACATTAAAAAGACAATTATCAACTTGGCAGAAAGAAAATGAACAATTAAAAGTAAATATAGCAAACAATTTAAATTTAAACAACATAGAAAGATTAGCAAAAGAAAAATTGGGTATGCAAAAATTAACCAATAAGCAAACAATATATGTAAATTTACCAAAGAAAGATTATGTAGAATCTGCTTCAGAAGAAGTTGTAATTGAAGAAGAGAAAAATTGGTTTGAGCAATTTGTAGAAAAAATTTTTAATAGATAATTCCTCTTATCATAATTACACTAAATTATAATAAAATTTTATTGAGGTGTTTTTATGATTACTACAAAATTATCTAGCAAAAGAAAAATGAGGAATACTCTTTTTATAATTTTTTCTATAATTGCTCTTTTAATTTGCCGAATAGGTTTTATACAATTTGTGCAGGGAAGTAGTTTGCAGGCAATGGCATATAGTCAGCAAACACTAGATAGAAGCATAAACCCCAAAAGGGGTACAATTTATGATGCTACTGGAAAAAATGCATTGGCTGTAAGTAGCACTGTCGAAACGGTAACCGTAAATCCAGGAAACATACCAGCTGATAAAAAAGAAATGGTAGCTAAAGAATTAGCAGAATTATTTGAATTAGATTATGATGCAGTTTTGAAAAAGGTGAAAAAAAGAAGTTCAATAGAAAGTATTATAAAAAAAGTTGATAAAGAAAAAACAAACGAATTAAGGCAATGGCTAGAACAAAATCAAATTACCACAGGTGTAAACATAGATGAAGATACAAAAAGATATTATCCATATAACACTCTGGCTTCACAAATTATAGGATTTTGTGGAAGTGATAATCAAGGTTTAGATGGAATTGAAGCAAAATATGATAATGAACTAAAAGGACAAAAAGGGGCAATTCAAAGACATACTGATGCAAAAGGAGGAGAAATAGGGGATGAAGGAGAAAATTATGTATCTGCAATTGATGGTAATGATTTGATTTTGACAATTGACTTAAATATTCAATCAATTGTAGAAAAATATTTAGAAGAGGCATGTATTGACAATAAGTGCACAGATGGTGGAAATATAGTTGTAATGAACCCTAAAAATGGAGATATATTAGCAATGGCAACATATCCATCATATAATTTGAATTCTCCATATGAACCATATACAGAAGAATTAAAAGAATCTTGGGAATTTTTAGAACAATCTGAAAAAACTAAAAATTTACAAGCAGTTTGGAGAAATAAAGCTATTGCAGATACATATGAACCAGGTTCAGTTTTCAAAATAATTACAGCATCAGCTTCTTTAGAAGAGGGGGTAGTAACTGACATTGATAAAGAAGGTCAGTTTGCATGTACTGGTGGAATTGAAGTTGCAGGTGTTAGAATAAAGTGCTGGAGATATTATAGGCCACATGGGGCAGAGAGCTTAAGACAGGCTTTAATGAATTCTTGTAATCCAGTTTTTATTGGTTTAGGTCAAAAATTAGGTGTTAAGACATATTACAGTTATTTAAATAAGTTTAGATTACTTCAAAGAACAGGAATTGATTTACCAGGAGAAGCAAATAGTATATTTTTAGCTGAGGAAAAAGCAGGACCAGTAGAACTTGCAACTATTAGTTTTGGGCAAAGATTTGAAATTACACCAATACAACTAGTTACTGCAGTTTCAAGTGTAGCAAATGGTGGAACAAGTGTGCAACCAAGAGTTGTAAAACAAATTGTAAATAGTCAAACAAAAGAAATAAAAGATATAGATGTAATAACAAATGGTCAAGTTATTTCAAAAGAAACATCTGAAAAAGTTTTAAGTATGATGGAATCAGTTGTATCTGAAGGTACACGGCAAAAATGCAAAGGTTGCAGGGTATAGAATAGGAGGAAAAACTGGAACATCAGAAGATGGGGTAAATACTAATAAATACGTAACTTCTTTTTGCGGAGTAGCACCAATAGAAGACCCACAAGTAGTGGTCTTAGTAACTTTATATAATCCAACTGGTGAAGGGGGACACCAAGGAGGTGGAGTTGCAGCACCAGTTGGAGGTCAGATATTTAGCGAAATTTTACCATATTTAGAGTTAAATCAAGCAAAAACCGAAGAAGTAAGCGTGCCTAATATAACTGGATTATCAATAAAAGAAGCAGAAAAAGTATTAAAAGAGATAGGTTTAGAGCTAAGTATTGATGGAATTACAGAAGAAAATAAAGATACATTAGATAAAGAAAATACAATAATTAAAGAACAAACCCCAATTGAAGGAATTAAGATTAATGAAGGAAATAAGATTTTTATAAAATATTAAAATAATGTAGATTATGAAGAATATAATGACAAATATAAAGAAATTGATAAAAATGAAAATAAAACATCAATACAAAAAGCAGTTAGTGATTAACAAAACATTTTTTCCGGGAAGCTAATAGCAACCCGGATTTTTTATTTTTTATATTATAATTTAATATCCTATTTTTACAACTGCTATACCATCAATTATTTTTATACAATCTTCACTAGGAAATGCATGCATACTTAAATATTGTTCATTATTAAAAATATTTTCATAAGACTCAAAAGTGCATATATTTCTACCCAAAGCAAGATTATCCTGAAGAAAAATTTGCCATGTCCATATGTTTACATTACTTACATCAAAATTTGTTAACTTTAATAATCTAGGATTTTGTATATTAAAATTCATTTTTCCAATAATACAAATAGGTGTATCTTGAGTTATTTCTTTAGTATTTTCAATTCTTTCAATAACTCTATTACCTAGAGCTGACATTTGTTTATTATATAAATTTGTTGCAATATATGTGGCATTATCACATAAAATAAAAGTCCACAAAGTAAGTAAAACTATAAAAACTGAAATATATTTTGTAGGTTTTAGTTCTACTAATTCAATTTGCTTTAGCAATAAAATAATAGGTAAGTATAATGCTGAAGCCATAAGCAAATCTATTTTTCTTTCTTGTGCAATTAATTCTATAACACAAGTAAAAATAGGGAACATTAATAATAAAATAATAGTAAATATCATTTTATATGGTGTTTTATATGTTTTTTTATTTACAATAAGAAAAATAAAGTTAAAAATGATAAGAAAAAACATAAAAGCATTTACAAAATTTCTATAAACAAATTCTGTATTTTCAATTATAGTATTTTTAAAATTAAATTCAAAAAATGTAGTATAAGTATTTTTTACTGCAAAAAGTAGATTTTTTAAAGTATCAATACTTAAAATTTTATTTCCACCATTATAGCTTGTAATACTTAAATTTAATATTTTTACAAGTAATACATAAGCAATATAATAAATAATAATTCCAGATATTATTATACATATATCATAACAAATTTTTCTTACAAAATTTTTAAAAGTAAGATTTTCTTTAGAATACATATTAATTAAATATGTTATGGCACATAAAGTGATAATTACACATAAATATGCTTGGTAAAATCCTAATGTTAAAATTGTGCATATTATTGAAAATATAATATTTTTATAATTTTTTTCTTTATTTAAGAAATATACACTAAGTACAGAAAATAACATGGCATATGTATAACTGTCGCCAGTATATGGATACATAAGTGTTAAAGAAAATGTTGGAGTTACTACAAGCAAAATGCCCATAAGAATTTTTATATATGTTTTTTTGACTTTAAGTAAGTCTGTTAATATTAAAGTAGTAAAAGCCATAATAAATATAGAAATTACTGATGTTAAAAATGAGGAAACTACAGTTCCTTTAAGTAAATCAATAAATGGAATTAAAAATCTTCCAAGTGAAATTTCCCATCCTTTGGCTAAAAATGAACCATAATGCCAGTAGGCATCATATGCTAATAATTCATTTGTATATAACTGAAAGTGCACAAACATTCCAATTATAAAAGTTGTAAAAAATACAATTTTTTTATCTTTATCAAACCATTTTGTTAATTTTTTTATAAAATTTTCTATCATAAAAAATTCCATTCCTTTCTCAAGGGCACACATAGTTATAAAAGATTATTTTCTTTCAAACTATTCACCACGTTTTTATTATAGCAAAAATAATGGAGTTGTCAAATTATTAACATAATTTGCAAATTAATAGAAAATATGTTAAAATAATGTATGAACTTATGTAGACTTGACTTTTTCTGAATTGAAAAATGAAATGTTTACAATTTGTTAAAAATAAAACTAAGGAGGTTCTTTATGAACAACAAGCGGAACACAAAGACTTTAATAACATTAACAGTTATAATTATTACTGTTATAGCAACAGCCTTTACTTCTGTAGCTATTATAGATTACTATAATACTAAGCAGGAAATACAAAGGCGGTCAGAGGCTCAGGTTAAAAAGATAAACAAAGAACTAAACAAAGTAGTGAAGGAAAACTCACAAATTATGGTTATGATGAAAAGTCATGATGAGGAAATGTCTTATCATATTTCTAGCCAAAACAAGGAGTTAAAAAAAGCAAAAAAGTATATTGGAAGGGCTCAAACAGCAGTTGAAACATTTGAGGATGCAACTAATACTGAAGTTGAAAATTTGCATGATACTGCAGAAAGGAACATACAATTAGGAGAAAATAAAATAAATGCAGTGAAACTGCAAAATGAAACTATGGCAAAATCTAACGAAAATAAGATACAAAACTTGAATGCAACCTACAAAATAGTTAAAAAGGATTTAAAATCAATAGAAAACAGCTTAAGGCATGTCACAATAAAAAACAGAGAGTGGCATCAATCAAAGAAATTTGTCCAACTGCTAAAAAAATTTGCAAGTAAATATTATCCTTCAAAGAGAAAAAATATTAAAGATTCAGAAATAAAACTTGTAAAGCTACAAGAAAAAGTAGATTTAGTAGTTTTAGAGTATGATGAGGTAAAAGAAGGATTAGTATCATTTGAGGTGATGCTTGTAGATTTGAATGAAAAACTAAAAAAGTCCGTTTCCACAGATAATATGGCTAAAACCATAGGCTTTTCTGAAGAACAGCTAAGATATTTGCTTAGAAATTGGGGGCAAATAGATGACCCTCAAATTTTAGCTACACTTCCTAGAATTATGGAAAGTGTAGTAGATGATTATGAGGTAAATGAAATAGCCTCGATTGCAGTGATGAGCCTAGAAAGTGGTTATTTCAACTCAGGATTAGCTGTTTATTCTAATAATTATGGAGGATTGATGGCTAGATCTGGACGGGCTATGAGTTTTGAAACTGTGAGTAGTGGCTTAGAGAAGGCAATAAAAGTCTTTCATAGCAATATGAAAGGAGAGTATTCAACATTAGAAGGAATAAACTCCACATATTGCACCACAAGTACATGGGCTCCAAAAGTGAGAGCAATTATGTATAGCATAGCTGCTACACAAATTGCAGATGAAGATTTTCTTGATGAATTGGAAGAAAAAACTCAAGAAGCAAGAGAAGCTGAATTGGAGGAAAAAATTAAAGAAGAAGAAGCCTAACAAGTTGTAAACAAAGGACCTATACAGATTTGTATAGGTCCAAATCTAATTTTTAAATAAATTTACATCAATAAAGATAAAAATTAAAGAAAAAAAGATTTAATTTCTATTAATAGAAATATTTTCATATTTTTTTGCAACTACAGCAAACCTTCCATCTTTAGTATGATAAGAGCAAGTAGACAAAGTCATTAATTGTTCTCCATATGTGGCTGTCTTACCTGTATCATATAAAGAAGCATTTTTCACATTAGAAATAAAATTATTATATTCATTTTCATTATTACTATTTATAAAATAATAATATCTAAAAACATTTTGTTCAGATTTATAATAAACTCTTGACTCAAAAGCTGAAATAATATCATAATAAGCATCTTCAGAATTAGTTGTAAACCTTATTTTTTGGTGTTGTTCATAAAAATTCTTATCCTTATATTTTAGCAAATTTTGAAACATAGTATTATTTTTATTATTATGACCATATATCAATAAATTACTACTTGGAGGATTCCAAGAATAATCTTTATCCAAAAAAATAGAGCCATTTATTGAATAATCCTTTTTATAATTATGTCTCATATAAAAAGTATTATCAGAGCCTTGCAAGACAGGATAATTAATATCAGTATTTTCAATCTCAATCCAAGCCACAATATCTGAATTTTCTTTTTGTAATTCCTCAAGTTCAAGCATTCTTGAAGTCTTTGTAGGTACTACTACATTTTCTTCTTGTGATGCAATAATCTCATTATTTTCAACCTCATTTATTGAAATATTTTCTAACAAATTACTTTCTTTTTTTGTATTATAAATATCAAAAGAATACTTAATAATATAAATAACAGAAAAAATAATTAATAATAGTAAAATTAAACAAATCAATTTTTTAAACAAATTATTCATATATATACCATAAGCATATTAAGACAACTATAAAATAACAACCTACATTATTGATTATTTATTTTATAAATAAAACTAATGTAGGTGTTATATTAATAAATTAAGATATTCTTAGTATACTAGAATTCCTTTCTATTTAATACTACTAATCCAATTGCTGATAAAGCTATAACTGATAAAGCTATTTCTAAAGTATTTGCATATCCTGTTTTAGGTGTTGAATCTTGTTCTTGTGGTAATGGTTCAGATGGTTGTTCAACTAAAGTAAGTTTTGCATAAATAGTTGTGTCATCTTCAAAAACTTGAGTAAAGTCATATGCAGTTGTAAAATCTTTATCTACATAAAATCCATCTAAAGTATAATTACCTAAACCTAAAGAATTTAAATCAATATAAGATCTTACTTCATCTTCTGAAAGTGTAGAACCCTCTTGTATAGTAATATTTATAGATTGTTCCATTAAATTAACAGTTAAAGTAATATTTCTTGCATAATTTTCAATTGTAAGCTCTAAGTCTTCAATTTCATCACTTTCAAATATAATTTCATTATTTTGGTTTGTTACAACTAATTTGTTATCATTTAAAAATATTTTATTAGGAGAATCTGGTTCATTTACAACTTGAAAATTAGCTACTGGGTCATTTACATCAACATAAATAACATTTTTTGTTTGGTCAGAAGATATAGTACCATTCATTTTTAATATAGGTTCTGAAGGATCACCTGAAAGAGTTGCAGATTTTGCTATTTCAATACCATTATTAGAATCCTCTCTACCATTATGACCTAAATATACTTTTCTTACCTCAACTGTACCTGCATTTACTAATACACCGCCATAACCACAGTTAGAAATATTAACATTATCTAGTATAACATATCCTCCATTATAAGCTTGAACACCATATTTTTGGCTGTTTGTCAAATTAATATTAACCAAATTTAAAGTTGCCCCTTCACCAGCTGTAATAAAAGTTCCATTAGCTCCTTTTGGTTGCCAATCATCATCTTTAGTTATTGTATTACCAGCACCATTAATTGTAATATTTATATTGTTTAACTCAATTGGAGCACTTAAAGAGATACTATTTGTTAAAGTTATAACATCTCCATTGTCAGCATTTTCAATAGCTTCAAGTAAATCCTCTTCACTACCTACAGATGCACTCTCTGCATTAGATAGATTTGGAATTAGTATTAAAGCTACTACTAATAAAACAAAAAATAAAATAAAGTTTTTTAAATTTTTCATTTTTGAATTTTCCTTTCTTTTTAATTTTTTATGCCATTTTTCAATAGCATTTTGTTATATATTGTTATTGTGTTCAAATATTATTTTTTTATACAAAATTTTATTAAAAAAAATTTTTTTCGACATAAATGGCTAATTGGGGACAGACTTTAATTAACCATAATAAATTCAACAAATTATTAAAAATATATTGAATTAATTCAATAAAAATGCTATAATTAAAAAAACATATAATAAGAGGAGAGGATTAGATGAATATTAAATCAAGTTTAATAGTTACAAATTCTTGGTGGAATCATGAAAAAATAAATGAACAATTTTTACTAGGACGAAAAAGAAATGAGTTTAATGATATCATAGAAAAAATTGATAATAAAAGAATTTTAAGTATTATTGGTCCAAGAAGAGTTGGCAAATCTACTTTAATATATCAAACAATAAATTATTTACTTGAAGAAAAAAAAGTAGATAGTAAACGAATACTCTTATTTAGCGGTGATGATCCAAGTTTATTTTTTGATGAAAGTGATAAATTATCAGATGTATTAGATGTGTATTTTAATGAGATATTAGAGGAAAACATATCAAAACTTACATCAAAAGTATATATTTTTATTGATGAAATACATTTTATAAAAAATTGGCAAAATTATTTAAAAACATATTTTGATAGAAAATATAATATTAAATTTATTATAACAGGTTCATCATCAATGCATTTATTTAAAGATGCAAATGAGTCTTTGTTAGGAAGAATCGAAAATATATATGTATTACCATTAACATTTAACCAGTTTATGAACTTTTATATGACATATATTTCTAAAGAAGAAGATTTGAAGCTTCCTAGAGTTGATTTAAATAATTTGGATAAATCAATAAAAGAATTGGAAAAAATATATTATAATCAAGATTTAAAGTTAAAAATACAAAAAATTTTAAAAAGATATATGTTAGTTGGTGGATATCCTGAATATTTTGAAGTTAAAGATATTGAAATATGGCAAAAACAATTATCAGAGGATATTATAACAAGAGGAATATATAAAGATATTTTAACAATATACAATATAAAATCGCCAGAGATATTAGAAAAATTATTATACTATATTGCTGCAAATAATTCACAAGCTTTTGCATACTCAGGAATGGCAACTACTTTTGGGATTGATACAGTAACAATAATGACATATTTGGGTTATCTAAAACAGGCATTTTTAATTAATATATTAGAGAATTATTCAACTAATATTGCAAAAATAATACGAACTAATAAAAAAATAAGTATTTTGGATAATGGAATACAAAATAGTTTACTTAAGCAAAAAAATATTGATAATGATTTAGCAGGACATATTGTGGAATCAATGGTAGATTTTGATTTTAGATTATTATGCGAAAAAGAAAATTATAAACAGTTTTATTATAGAAATTCTGACAAGGAAGAGATAGATATCATTATAGATAGAAATGTAGATATTGTTCCTATTGAAATTAAATATACCAATCAAATAGAAAGTTCTGATTTAAAAGTTATTAATAAATTTATTGAGGAACATTCTAATAAGGGGATTAACGAAGCTAAGTTTGGAATTGTTATTACAAAAGATATTTTAAAAAAGGAAGGAAATTTATACTTTATACCATATTGGTTATTAAATATTTATTGAAAACATATATTATTTTTAAAAGAATAAAATTGAATAATAAAAAACAATAAAAGTCTTAATGACTGTATGCTAAATATTTTAAAGTAAAACATATTCGGATGAGCACGTTAAAATATAATGAATGTAAAAAATTAGATGAATTAAAAGATATTTAGAGTATATAGAATACAATATGTGCATTATATAGAGGCAAAAGTAAATTATTCTATATACTCTTTAAAAAATTATTTTTCAATTTTACCACAAGCAATTTTAGTTCCAGAATTTCCACTAGGTTGAGTATTAAAATCATCTGGAGAATCATGAATAATTATTACTTTTCCTAAAATATCTTTTATTTTAAATTTATTTATTAAAACACTCATATAAGCAAAACCATTATTTTCAATTAATGGTGGCAAATCTCCTATATGAAAAGGATGAGGACAACTGGTAGGATTTAAATGTGATTTTGCATTTGCAAATTCATCTTCTAAGTTTCCAGTACAAGAAGTTCCTTCATGAATATGAAAACCAAAAAATCTACCTTTACATTTGTTATTAGATTGAGGTAAATTATTAATTTTAGCAGTCATTATAACACCATTTTTAGTTTCTCTAAAAGTAACTATACCATTTATTTTTGGGTATTTTTTTCCACCTTTTATATTGGCTTTTGCAGTATTGAAAATATTTACAAACATTTTAGTCACCTCTTAGTGCATTATATTCGAAAAAATAAATAGTGTTAAAGTAATTTCCTTGTAGACTAAGTAGCAGTCATTTTATTGAATGATTTTGCCTAAGTTTTATTGATAAGTTACAAACTACTTGACAAAACCCTACTTTTTTTGATAAAAATAAATAAAAAAGTAGGAGGAAAAATATGAAACATTTAATTGATATTAAGGATTTATCAGTAGAAGAAATAAGCAATTTAATTGAAGTAGCTAAAGATATTATCAATCACAAAGAAAAATATTCTCATAAATGTGATGGTAAAAAATTAGCTACTTTATTTTTTGAGCCTAGCACAAGAACAAGATTAAGTTTTGAAGCTGCAATGTTAGAATTAGGAGGAAGTGTAATAGGATTTTCAGATAGTTCATCAAGTTCAACCTCAAAAGGAGAAACAGTATCAGACACAATAAGAGTAGTTGGAGGATATGCAGACATAATTGCAATGAGACATCCAAAAGAAGGAGCACCATTAGTTGCTTCAATGAAATCAATAGTTCCAATAATAAATGCAGGAGATGGAGGACACAATCATCCAACTCAAACATTAACAGACTTATTAACAATTGAATGTGAAAAAGGAAGACTAAATAATTTAACAATAGGTTTATGTGGAGATTTAAAATTTGGTAGAACTGTGCATTCATTAATTACAGCAATGTCACGTTACCAAGGTATAAAGTTTGTATTAATTTCACCAGAAGAATTAAAAATACCAGACTATATAAAAAAAGAGGTATTAGAAAAAAATAATATGCAATGGTGTGAAACAAAAGATATTGAAGAAAAATTGGGAAGTTTAGATATTTTATATATGACAAGAGTTCAAAAAGAAAGATTTTTCAATGAAGCTGACTATGTTCGTTTAAAAGATTATTACATTTTAAATAAGGAAAAATTAGAAAAAGCAAAACAAGATTTATGCATAATGCATCCATTACCAAGAGTAAACGAAATATCAACTGATGTAGATGATGATAAAAGAGCATGCTATTTTAAACAAGCAGAATACGGAAAATACATAAGAATGGCATTAATTTTAAAATTATTGGAGGTAAAATAATAATGAATATAGATAGTATAAAAGATGGATATGTAATAGACCATATAGAAGCTGGAAAAGCAATGGAAATATACAAAGATTTAAAATTAAATGAAGTTGATGCATCAGTTGCAATAATTACAAATGCAAGAAGTAATAAAATGGGAAAAAAAGATATAATAAAAATAGACAAGAAAATAGATATTAATTTACAAACATTAGGATTTATGGATTCAAATATAACAATAAATGTAGTAGAAAATGGCAATATTATCTCAAAAACTCATATAACATTACCAGAAAGTATAGTAAATATTGTTAGCTGTAAAAATCCAAGATGTATAACCTCAGTTGAAAAAGATTTAGACCAAATTTTTATTTTAACAGATAAAGAAAACAAAGTATATCGTTGCAAATATTGTGAATCAAGTATGAAATAGTGTGCCACTAGGATGTGTGTTACGAGGATTTATGCCACAAGGATGTTTCTTTTTGACACAAATGTACTAAAAAGAAACGTCTTCGTGGCACAAATTCTATTTTTTCGACTTAATTAGAAACGAATAAAATAAAACTTTGTGTAATATACATTTACAAAATAAAAAAATAGTTATATAATATGTAAGAAATTAGAGGCAAAACTTTGCACTCCAGTAAATTAAATTGAAGGGAAGATTCTAAATGGAATTGAAAAAAATTTTAGCAGGTATAGAAGGGTTAAAACTTAGAGGAGATTTAAATCTAGAGATAAAAGGAATTGAAAAAAATTCTAAAAATATAAAAAATGGATACCTATTTATTGCAATAAAAGGATTTCAAACAGATGGGCATAACTATATAGAAGATGCAATAAAAAATGGAGCAATAGCAGTAATGGTAGAAGAAGGTGTAAATTTAAAAGAGCTAAAAATACCAGAAAATATTGCAATAATAATGGCAAAAGATACAAGAGAAGCTTTAGCAATAGCATCAAGCAATTTTTACGAAAATCCTTCAAGAAAATTTCAACTAATAGGAGTTACTGGAACAAAAGGAAAAACTACTACAACATTTATGATTAAAGAAATATTAGAAAAAGCAGGAAAAAAAGTAGGTTTAATTGGAACTATTGCAACATATATAAATGGAAAGAAAATACAAGATAGTGATAGAACGACCCCAGAAAGTTTAGAGCTACAGCAAATATTTAGCAAAATGGTAGAAGAAAAAGTAGAAGTTGTAGTAATGGAAGTATCATCACAAAGTTTAAAATTACATAGAGTAGATGGCTGTGAATTTGATATTGTATTATTTACAAATTTTTCAGAAGACCATATAAGCAAAAATGAGCATCCAGATATGGAAGATTATTTCCAATCAAAATTAAAATTATTCAAAATGTGTCAAACAGGAATAGTAAATGTAGATGATTTACATGGAGCAAAAATACCAGAATTATTTAAAGAGAACAATATAACAACATATGGAATAGATAATTTTGCAAATGTTTTAGCAAAAGACATAACAATAACCAATTCATATGTAGATTTCAAAGTAAAAATAACAGATAGAAATGAGAGAGTAAAAACTTGTATACCAGGAAGATTTAGTGTATACAACTCTTTAGCTGCTATTTGTGTAGCACAAAAATTTGGAATAGATTCAGAAAAAATAAAAGAAGCTTTATTAGAAGTAAGAGTACCAGGTCGTTCAGAAATGGTTGATAACAAATTAGAAATTCCAATAATGATAGATTATGCACATTCACCAGAAAGTTTGCAAAATATATTACAAGCAGTAAAAAGCTACACAAGAGGAAAAGTTATATCAGTATTTGGATGTGGTGGAGATAGAGATACATCAAAAAGACCAATAATGGGAGAAATATCTGGAAGAATAGCAGATTTTACAATAATAACATCAGATAATCCAAGAACAGAACAACCAGAAAAAATAATAGAACAAATAGAAGAAGGAATAAAAAAGACAAAAGGAAAATACGTTATAATAGTAGATAGAGTAGAAGCAATAAAATATGCAATAAAAATGGCAACTAAAAGAGATATAATAGTTTTAGCTGGAAAAGGGCATGAACCATATCAAGAAATAAACGGAAAAAAATATCCATTTGATGAAAGAGTAATAGTAAAAGAAATAATTGAAAAGCAAGGAAAATAATACAAGAGAATAACAAAGAAAGGTTTGATAAAATTGAAACTAGAAATGAGTACGCTAATAATATCATTTATCACATCAGTAATTCTAGGAATAATAATATTGCCAATATTAAAGAAAATGAAAATTGGCCAAATAGAAAGAGATGATGGACCAAAGTCACATTTAAAAAAGCAAGGAACTCCAACAATGGGAGGAATAATAATAATAATCTCAATGATACTTATAGTAACTGGTATGTATATATTTTTTGTAGCGAATAATCAAGAAGAAATGGCATATAAAATACTACCACTTTTACTATTAACGATAGGATTTGGAGTAATAGGATTTATAGATGACTTTAAAAAATTAGTTTTAAAAAATACAAAAGGACTAAAACCAAGCTACAAAATGTTAGGACTTCTAATAATTTCAGTTGCATATGTAATGTACTTAGTATATGGATTACAAATAGGCACACAAATATACATTCCAATATTAAAAGAATACATACAATTACCAATTTATTTATACATATTATTTGCAATAATCGTAATACTTGGAACAACAAATGCAGTTAACTTAACAGATGGAATAGATGGACTTTCTTCTAGTGTAAGTGCAATTATTATTACATGTTTAACAGTAATAGCAATAAAATTAGGAGTAACAGAAGTAACCATATTTGGAAGCATAGTAATAGGATGCACATTAGGATTTTTAATGTTCAACTTGCATCCAGCAAAAGTATTTATGGGAGATACAGGTTCATTACTGCTTGGTGGTGTAATATCTGCAATGGCCTTATATATAAAAATGCCATTAATATTATTAATAATAGCATTGATACCAGTTATAGAGACACTATCTGTAATAATACAAGTTGCATATTTCAAAAAAACAGGAAATAGAATTTTTAAAATGGCACCATTACATCATCATTTTGAATTATCAGGGTGGAAAGAAAACAAGGTAGTAATTGTATTTAGTGTAATAACTTTAGTTTTATGTATTGTAGGGTTAAATGTAATTTAATGCAGATTAAAAATATACTTAAGATACAATTAAAGCCTTAGAAAGGAATTTTAGTATAATGGCTAAAAAGAAAAAAGAAAGAAGTTTTTCAAGATTCCTAAATAATCCAGTTGATTTTACATTAGTAATAACAATATTATTACTATTGTCAATTGGATTAATAATGGTTTTATCTGCAAGTTCTCCATCAGCACTTGCAGAAGATGGGAATAGTTATAAATATTTCTCAAAACAACTAATATTTGCAGTATTAGGAATAATAGCAATGTTATTTATATCTAAAATTGATTATAGATTTTACCAAAAATTCTATAAACATAGTTGGATTATAGCATTCATATTATTAGCATTAGTATTAGTTGCAGGTAGAAAAATAAATGGTGCAAAAAGATGGATTTATGTTACAGAAACATTATCATTTCAACCATCAGAATTAGTAAAAATATTAATGATAATATTCTATGCAGGAATTTTAGTAAAAAATAGAGACGAATTAGGAAAATATACTAAAGGATTTATAAAACATGTATGTCTATTAGCGCCAATTATAGGTTTACTTTTATTAGAACCACATTTTAGTGCTTCAGTAGTAATAATAGGAATATGTAGCATAATGATGATAATGGCTGGGTGCAAATTTTGGCATTTCCTAGGAACAGGGCTAGTTGGAGGAGTACCAGCACTTATAGCATTAGTAATAGCTGCACCATATAGACTAAAAAGAGTAATAACATTTATAGATCCATGGCAAGACGCAACTGGAGATGGATGGCAAGTTATACAAAGTTTATATGCAATAGGCTCAGGAGGACTATTTGGAGTAGGTTTAGGAGACAGCAAGCAGAAATTCTTATATATACCAGAGCCACACAATGACTTTATATTCTCAATAATAGGAGAAGAATTAGGATTTGTAGGGTGTGCAATAGTATTAATACTATTTGCAATATTCATATGGAGAGGTATACTAATAGCAATGAAAGCACCAGACATGTTTGGAAGTTTACTTGCAATAGGAATAACATCACTAGTAGCGATACAAGTAATAATAAACGTAGCAGTTGTAACATCATCAATGCCAGCAACTGGAATGCCATTACCATTCTTCAGTTACCGGAGGAACAGCTTTATTTATACTATTATGTGAAATGGGAATATTGCTAAACATATCTAGGGCAAATGCATCAAATAGGCGCACTTAAATGTGCCAAATAGACGCTTCTTGGTAATACAAATATGCCACATGGGATGACGCTATTTAGTGGCACAAATATGCTACTAAGTACGTAAGATGGAGGTGGAATGAAATGAAGGTAGTTATTGCAGCTGCTGGAACAGCAGGACATATAAACCCAGGATTAGCAATTGCTAATAAAATAAAACAAGAAGAAAAAGACTCTGAAATTGTATTTATTGGTACAACCAGAGGACTAGAAAATGATTTAATTCCAAGGGCAGGTTATGAATTAAAAACAATTGAAGCTTATGGTTTAAGTAAAAAAATAAGTATAAATAATATAAAAAATATGATTAAAACTTTAAAAGGTTTTAGTGAAGCTAAAAAAATACTTAAAGAATTTAAACCAGATATAGTTATAGGAACAGGTGGATATATTTGTGGTGCAACAATAACTGCTGCAAATAAGTTAAAGATACCAACTCTTTTGCATGAGAGTAATGCTTTTCCAGGTAAGGCGGTAAAATTTTTAGCCAGAAAAACAGACACAGTTTTAGTTTCTTTTGAAGATGCAATTCCTAGAATAAAAAGTGCAAAAAGAGTAGTAAATACAGGAACGCCAGTAAAAATAAAAAAGCATGACTATGATTTAAATAAAAAACAAGAGATAATAAAAAACATAAATTTAAATATGTTAAAACCTATTGTTTTAATTTTTGGAGGAAGTCAAGGAGCAAAAAAAATAAATGATGCTGTTATTAAAATTATAAAAGAAAACAAAAACAAAAATTATCAAATAATGTGGGCTACTGGACCAAAACAGTATGACAATATAAAAATTGAGTTAGAAAATAGCAAAATAAATATTAATAATATTGAAAATGCAAAAATAGTACCATATATTTATAATATGGAAGAAATTATGAATGTAGTTGATGTTATAGTTGCTAGAAGTGGAGCTATGACAATAACTGAAATTTCAAATTTAGGAAAACCTTCTATACTAGTTCCGCTTCCAAATGTAAGTCATAATCATCAATTGTATAATGCTAAAGTATTAGAAAATGTAGGAGCAGCAAAAATAATTCTAAATGATAATATGACTGCAGAAGTTTTAGACCAATATATAAATGAAATTATTTTAGATAAAAATAAACTAAATACAATGGGAAAAAATGCGTTAAAAGTTTCAAACATAGATGCAGAAAATAAGATATATGAAGAAATAAAAAAATTGAAAGGGATGCAAAGTTAAGTGTTCAAAAATGTGCAAAATAAAATTTTATTAATAATCTTTTTAGTAGGTATTGTTATGATAGCTACTTTTGGAGCTTTTTTTGTTAATTCATTAAACACAATTAATGCACAAATTTCAAACAATATATTATCAACAAATAAACAAATAATAGATAGTATAGATAAAATAATTCTAAACACTAAAGGAGTAGTAATAATTGTTGGATTAATGTATACAATAATTACTTTAGTGGTTGCTTATTTTCTATCAAAATTTATTATTTATCCAATAAATAAGTTACTAGAAAGCACAGAAAAGATAAGAGAAAAAGAGTTAAAAAATCAAAAAATAAAGAAAAGCAAAAAAGTTAAAAGCATAGGAGATTTAGACAATGTATTTGGATTTATGACAAATGAACTAAAGGAAAAGCTTAATGAAGTATCAACTCAAAAAAATCAAATAGAAACTATATTATTACATATGACAGATGGAATCATAGCCTTTAATATGGAAGGAGATATAATTTTAATAAATCCTGCGGCAAAAAAATTTTTAAACATTAGGCCAGAAGATAGCACGTTTGAAGATATTTTTGAAAAATTTAATATAGATATAAATATGGAAAAAATAATATACTTAGAAAGTTGGACTTCAACAGAACAAAGGTTATTAGTTGAAAATACCTTTGTAAATATATTTTTTGCACCTTTTAAAAATGAATCTGATAGACCAGATGGAGTAATAGCTGTAATACAAGATATAACAGAACATGTAAAGCTAGATAATATGAGAAAAGAGTTTGTAGCAGATGTTTCACATGAGTTAAAGACGCCAATTACTTCAATAATGGGATATGCAGATACTTTACTAGAAGGAGAATATGATAAAGAAACACAGGACAAGTTCTTAAATGTAATTGCAACTGAAGCTAGGAGAATGGCAAAACTTGTAACAGATTTGCTTACACTTTCTAGATATGATAACAATAAAATTAAGACTAAGAGAGATTATTTTGATTTAGGAGATTTAGTTAAGAACTGTCAAGATAAATTGGCAATAGAAATAAAGAAAAAACATCATAAGGTAAATTGTTTTGTAACAGCTGATGTACCGCCAGTTTATGCTGATAAATATGATATAGAACGTGTTATTTTAAATATTCTTACTAATAGTATAAAGTATACTAAAGAAGGCGGAGAGATAAAAATATATGTAGGTTTTGTATATAATGATGCATATATAAAGATTTTTGATAATGGTATAGGTATACCAGAAGAAGATTTAAGTAGAATATTTGAAAGATTTTATAGAGTAGATAAAGCTAGAACAAGAGAAATGGGAGGCACAGGATTAGGACTTTCAATTGCAAAAGAAATCCTAGACAAAAATGGCGGAAGTATTGATATAAAAAGCGTTGTAGGAGAAGGAACAGAAGTTGTAATAAAAGTGCCAACTAAACCTCAATAAAGTTTTTAGTTACGACTTAACTATAAGAAAAACAAAAATTTTCACATAAAAATCACATAAAAAGAGTCATTTCTTTACAATACATGCATATAATACCTCATATAGAAAAAAGAAACATTATATAAAAAACATAGATTGAAAGACCAACTATAAAAAGTCAAGCATTTTTTGAAAAAAAACAAAAAAATTTTTCAAGAAAAAAATAGACATCACG
>CANRPI010000017.1 GCA_947632475.1 uncultured Clostridia bacterium
TCCATGTCCTAATCCAACTTTTCTGTCATCTGCTACTGAACCTGGTATGCAAAATGCTTGTAGTCCTTCTCCTATTGCTTTTGCACTATCAGCTGCACGTGTTGTTCCTTTTTTTATTGCTATTGCTGCTCCTAATGTGTATGCCCATGCTGCGTTTTCAAAACATATTGGTTGAACACCTTTTACTATTTCATATGGATTAAATCCTTTTTCTTTACAAATTGAAAGGGCATCTTCAAAATCCTTTATTCCATATTTCTCCATTACTGGCTTTATTTGATCTATTCTTCTTTCATAACTTTCAAATGTTACTGCCATTATTATTACCTCCTAAATTATTTCATAAATTTATTCATTTATTTTAACAATAAGATTTTTTATTCTTCTCTTGGGTCGATTTTCTTAACTGCTTCATCAAATCTTCCATATTTTCCAGTTGCTTTTTCGATTGCTTCCATTGGGTCAATTCCTTTTTTTATATTATCCATCATTTTTCCAATGTGAACATATTTGTATCCTATTATTTGATCTTTTTCATCTAATCCAAGTTCTACTATGTATCCTTCAGCTAAGTTTAAATATCTTGGTCCTTTTAATGAACTTGAATATATTGTTCCAACTTGAGATGTATGTCCTTTTCCTAAGTCTTCAAGTCCTGCTCCAACTGGAAGTCCGCCTTCTGAAAATGCTGTTTGTGTTCTACCATATACTATTTGTAAAAATAGTTCTCTCATAGCTGTGTTTATTGCATCACATACTAAGTCTGTATTTAGAGCTTCTAATATGGTTTTTCCTGTTAATATTTCTCCTGCCATTGCTGCAGAGTGTGTCATTCCACTACATCCTATTGTTTCAATTAGTGCTTCTTGTATTATTCCATCTTTAACATTTAAAGTTAATTTACATGCTCCTTGTTGAGGTGCACACCATCCAATTCCATGTGTTAACCCTGAAATGTCTTTTATTTCTTTTGCTTGTACCCATGCTCCTTCTTCTGGTATTGGTGCTGGTCCATGGTCAACACCTTTTGCTACTTTGCACATTCCTTCTAATTCTTTTGAATAAATCATTTTTATTACTCCTTTCATTTTTTCATTTATTACTATTTATAGTTATTTATTGTCACCTTCATTTTTTTGCTCATCAGATAAAGTGTTAGGTATGTTAAGTATTCCATTTTTTATATTTGTATTTTGCATATCATTGTTTGATTTTTTTTCTTGCGAATTTTCATTATTCTCATTATTTTTAGTGCTTTTTTCTTCTGTTTCATACTTAGCAGTTGTATAGTCTACCATGTTTTCAATGTCTTTTATATAGATACCTGTTTCATATATTTCTCTTTTTGGCAAAGTTTTAGCCCCAAGTGCATATCTTTTTATTATTTCCTTTTCTTCTTTTGTGCATTGCTCTGGAGTAATTCCTAAATATTTTACTCTCCAAATAACATGTCTTTCATAGCTTGTAAATCCACTATTTTCTAAATTTTCATAATCATATTCAATTCTAAATTTTAAATTTTGAATTGATATGGTTAAATTACTCCACATTTCTCCTTGCATTGATGCTTTGGAAAATTCTTTTCTTAATTCTTTTATGTCTTCATATAATTTTTCTACAATTTTTAAATATTGATTTTCATCAAGATTAAATCTTGCAGGAATTTCATATCCATTTATTGTTTTTTTTCTTAATATTCCTTTTGGAACGTAATAAAAAAATAATTCTCCTTTGGTTTTGCCATCTTCTGTGTCTATTACAGAACTGTATAAATATAGTTTTTCCCATTTTTCAGGTATCATATAAAATATTCTTTTTTGAATACTTTCATATATTTCTTTTATCTTTTTTGTATGTTTTAACATATTTATTTATTCCTTATCTAATAAACTTTCCCCTGTCATTTCTTCTGGCTTTTCTAAATTCATTAAATCTAACATAGTTGGTGCTAAGTCTGCTAATTTTCCACCTTTTTTTAGTTTTAATTTTGAATTACTACTTATTAGTATTAGTGGAACTGGATTTGTTGTGTGTGCCGTATGTGGCTCTCCTGTTTTGTAGTCTATCATTTGTTCTGCATTTCCATGATCTGCTGTTATTAATAAGTTTCCACCTTTACTTTCAACTAATTCTACAACTTTGCCTACACATTCATCAATTGCTTCTACTGCTTTAATTGCTGCTTGTAAACTTCCTGTATGACCTACCATATCTGTATTTGCATAGTTTAATATTATGTTATCATATTTGTCTGATTGTATGGCTTCTAGTACTTTTTGTGTTACTTCATATGCACTCATTTCTGGTTTTTGATCATATGTTTCTACTTTTGGAGATGGCACTAGTATTCTGTCTTCTCCTTTGTATTGCTTTTCTTCTCCTCCATTAAAGAAAAATGTTACATGTGCGTATTTTTCTGTTTCTGCAATTCTTAATTGTGTATAACCTTTTTTACTAATATATTCTCCAAATGTGTTGTTTAATACTTCTTTTTTGAATGCTATATGAACATTTGGCATTGTTTCGTCATAATTTGTAAAACATACATAATATAGGTTTAAATCTTTTTTTGTTTCAAATTCTTTAAAGTCAGGATCTACTAATGCTCTTGTTATTTCTCTTGCTCTGTCTGGTCTGAAGTTGAAGAAAATTACAGAGTCGTTTTTACCTATTGTTGCAATTGGTTCTTCTCCATTCATTATTACAGTTGGCTCAAAAAATTCATCAAATACTTCTTTTTGATAAGAGTCTTCTATTGCTTTTACTACATTTCCTGCCTTATTTCCTTTTCCATTTACTAATGCATCATAACATTTTTGTACTCTTTGCCATCTTTTATCTCTGTCCATAGCATAGAATCTTCCTGATATACTTGCTATTTTTCCTATTGATTTTTCATTCATTTTTTCTCTTAGTTTTATAATATAATTTTCTGCTGATGCTGGTGGTGTATCTCTTCCATCTAAAAAGCAGTGCACATATACATCTTCAAAGTCTCTTCTTTTTGCCATTTCTAATAGTCCATATAAATGTCTTATATGGCTATGAACTCCGCCATCTGATACTAATCCTAATATGTGTAATTTTGAGTTGTGTTTTTTACAGTTTTCAATTGCTGCTATAAATTCAGGATTTGTAAAGAATTCTCCTTCTTCTATTGATTTGGTTATTCTTGTTAATTCTTGATATACTATTCTTCCTGCTCCTATGTTTGTGTGCCCTACTTCTGAATTTCCCATTTGACCTTCTGGTAATCCTACTGCTAATCCACTTGTATATATTTGTGTATTTGGATATTTTTTCATTAGTTTGTCTATATTAGGTGTTTTGGCTAACTTTATTGCATTTCCATCTTTGTTTTTGTTTATTCCAAAACCATCTAATATCATTAGCATTGTTAATTTATCTTTCATTTTTTCTTTTTACCATCCTTTTTTAATAATTGACTATTTTGCTAAATTCTTCTGCTTTAAGACTTGCTCCTCCAACTAATCCACCATCTATATCTGACATGGTAAATAATTCTTTAGCATTTGAACTTTTTACACTTCCACCGTATTGTATTATAACTCTATCTGCTACGTTTTGTCCATATTTTTTAGCAATTTTATTTCTTATTGCTTTTATACTGTTGTTTGCATCTTCACTTGTTGCTGTTTTTCCTGTTCCTATTGCCCAAATTGGCTCATATGCTATTATTGTGTTTTCAATTTGTTCATTTGTTAATCCTTCTAGAGCAAGCTCTGTTTGGGTTGTTATTATTTCTTCTGCTTTTCCTCCTTCTTTTTGCTCTAAAGTCTCTCCAACACATACAATTGGTTTTAACCCATTTGCAAATGCTGCTTTTATTTTTTTATTTACTGTTTCATCTGTTTCTGCAAAATATTGCCTTCTTTCAGAATGTCCTATTATAACATATTCTACATTGATTGATTTTAGCATTTTCCCAGATATTTCTCCTGTGTATGCTCCGCTTTCTTCAAAATGCATATTTTGAGCTCCTATTTTGATGTTTGTGTTTTGCGCTGTTAGTAAACTATAAAATAAATCTGTGTATGGTACACATAATATTACTTCATTTTCTGTATCTTTTACTAATGGTGCTAATTCTTCTATAAATTGTATTGCCTCATTTGGAAGCATATTCATTTTCCAGTTCCCTGCTATTACTTTTTTTCTCATATTTATTAACCTCTCTTTCTTATATCTATTTTCTATTGATTTAAGACAATTTCTTTTATACAATTCTTTTTTATTACTTCTATTACTTTTTCAACTGATTTTTGTGTATAATCATTATATAAAATGTAATCAAATTGATTTCTTAATTCTTGATTTTCTATAAAATTATTCATGTGGTCTTCTATTTCTTTTAACCTACATTTTTCTATTTCTTTAGGTAAGTTTCTTTTTCTTAATTGTTCTTTGGCTATTTCGATGTCTTTTGGAATCATGTATATTGAAAATGTGTTTTTTACTTCTTTTTTTAGTTGATAAATAATTGAATAATGTAATTCTACAATGCTATTATCAATAGCTTGCATGTCTTTGGTTGAATAACCATATTTGTTACCTAAAAATTCAAATGTAACTATTATGTCTCCTTGTTCTTTTAATCTTTCAAATTCTTGGTCACTTACAAATATTTTGTCTACTCCTTCTATTTCGTCTTCCCTCTTTTTTCTTGTTGTTATTATTACTTGTTGATTGATTTCTAATCTTTTTTGAATTTCTTTTTTAAAATATGATTTCCCTACTCCTGTTACTCCAGATAATGTTATTACCATTTTTATCACCATTTATTTTTATTTTACTCTCTATTGCTATTTGCTTAACTTATTTTTCTTTTATATTGCTTGTTATTTCTCTTCCTTTATATATGTTTCTTACTTGTTCAAATATTTTTTCAAATCTAGAATCATATGGAAATTTAGTTTCTCCTTGTCTCATCATTTTAAATAATTCTTCCATCGGAATTTTTATTATTTCTGCTACTTCAGATTCTTGCATTGTATAGGTCTCTAATTTTGTTTTTAATGCAAAAAATTGAATAAAAAATTTTCGTTCTTTTTCCTTGTCTTTAAATATTAAATCTAATTCATCTAATTTTACTAAATTATTTATTGCTTCATTTCTTGCCTTTTCTATTTCTTCTTGTGTTCCATTGTGAAGTTCTTCTACATATTCTCTAATCATTGCTTGTGTTGGAGTTTCATTATTATCTATGTGTCCAGAACATAAATCTAATTTTCCTTTTGTTATATTTGTATTTCCTCTTTTTTCTATTATGATATTGCCACTTTCATCTATTACAAAACATGATACTCCTCCTAAAAAATAGCTTCCTGCTTGTTTATCATTTGGTAGTATACTTCCTCTATATATCTTTTTTCCATTATTGTTTCCAAAAATTTTATAAAACCTTCTATTTCCTGATTTATTCATAGTTACATCCTCACATAATTTTTATAAACATATTATTGCCTTTTATTTGTCTAAAAGACATTCTATTCCTGGTAGTTTCTTTCCTTCTAAAAATTCTAATGAAGCTCCTCCTCCAGTTGAAATATGTGTCATTTTATCTTCTAGCCCTATTTTCTTTACTGCTGCTGCTGAGTCTCCTCCACCAATTATTGTTGTAGCATCTATTTCAGATAGTACTTTTGCTATTGAATTGGTTCCTATTGTAAATTGTGGAAATTCAAATAATCCAAGTGGTCCATTCCATACTACTGTTTTAGCCTTTTTCAATTCTTCTGTAAAGATTTTTATTGTTTCTTCTCCAATGTCAAATCCTTCCCAGTCTGATGGTATTTCATAACATTTTACTGTTCTTATTTCTGTGTTTGCATCTGTGTCTTTTGCTACAACTGTATCTACTGGAAGTATCATATTTACACCTTTTGATTTTGCTTTTTGCATTAATTCTTTTGCTAAGTCTATTTTATCTAATTCACATATTGAATTTCCTACTTCATATCCCATTGCCTTAAAGAATGTATATGCCATTCCTCCACCTATTATTAGTGTGTCTACTTTTTCAAGTAAATTGTCTATTACACCTATCTTGTCTGAAACTTTTGCTCCTCCAAGTATTGCAACAAATGGTCTTTCTGGATTTGCAATTGCATTTCCTAAAAATTTTAATTCTTTTTCAATTAAGAATCCTGATACTGCTGGTAAAAATTGTGCAACTCCTGCTGTTGATGCATGTGCTCTGTGAACTGCTCCAAATGCATCACTTACATATATTTCAGCCATACTTGCTAACTCTTTTGCAAATTCATCATTATTGTCTGTTTCTTCTCTATGGAATCTTACGTTTTCTAATAACATTATTTGCCCTGGTTGTAAGTTTTTTGCTTTGTTTTTTGCATCTTCTCCAATTACATCTTTTGCCATTATTACTTCTTTTCCAAGTAATTTTGATAATTCTTTTGCTACTGGTTTTAAAGAAAATTCTTCTTTGAATTCTCCTTTTGGTCTTCCTAAGTGTGAACACGCAATTACTGCACAGTTATTTTCTAATAAATATTTTATTGTTGGTATGGCTGCTACTATTCTTGTGTTGTCTGTTATTTCTCTTTCCTCATTCATTGGTACATTAAAGTCACATCTTAATAATACTTTTTTTCCTTTTAAATTTACATCTCTGATAGTTTTTTTATTCATTTATAAACATTCCTTTCTTTTAAGAATATTTGCTATTCTTTACTTTTATATTATTTACATATTTTTTTAATCAATACTATTTTATACCAAAAAAGAACACTTTTCAAGTGTTCTTTCTTAGTTTTTAATCTTTAACTTCTACTAGCAATATAGCATGCTAAATCAACTAGCTTGTTTGAATATCCCCATTCATTATCATACCATGCTACTAATTTTACAAATGTATCTGTAAGCATAATTCCAGCAGTAGCATCAAATATTGATGTATGTGGGTCTGTTTCAAAATCTGATGAAACAACTGGCTCGTCTACATATTCAACAATACCTTTCATTTCATTTTCTGAAGCTTTTTTCATTGCTTCACATATTGCTTCATAAGTAGTAGGTTTTTCTAAATTACATGTTAAATCTACAACTGAAACATCAACTGTTGGAACTCTAAATGCCATACCTGTTAATTTTCCATTTAATGATGGAATAACTTTTCCTACTGCTTTTGCAGCTCCTGTTGAAGATGGTATAATATTTGCAGCTGCTGCTCTACCACCTCTCCAGTCTTTTTTAGATGCTCCATCTACTGTTTTTTGAGTTGCTGTAGTTGCATGTACTGTTGTCATTAATCCATCTTTTATTCCAAAATTATCATTAATTACTTTAGCTAGTGGAGCTAAACAGTTTGTAGTACATGATGCGTTTGATACTATGTTCATGCTTGGATCATACTCTGTATGGTTAACTCCCATAACAAACATAGGCGCATCTTTTGATGGCGCACTTATAATAACTTTTTTAGCACCTGCATCTATATGTGCTTGTGCCTTTTCAATAGTTGTAAATACTCCTGAACATTCTAGAACGTAATCAACTCCTAATTCTCCCCATGGTATATTGTGTGGATCCATTTCATTATATACTTTTATATCTTTTCCATTAACTGTTAAAGTATTGTCTTTGCCTGATACTGTTCCTTTAAATCTTCCATGTACTGTATCATATTTTACCATATAAGCCATATAGTCTGCTGTAATAAATGGGTCATTTATAGCTAAAACTTCTACTCCTTCCTTGTCTAATGCTGCTTGGAAAGATAAATTTCCAATTCTTCCAAAACCGTTAATTCCAATTTTAACTGACATGTTAATTCCTCCTTTTTAATTAGATAATAGTATCTATTATTTATTTTTACCTTTTTTAGGTAACTTTATTCTATACCAAATTAAAATACTTTGCAAGTGTTAATTTTAATTTGTGTCACTTGGCACTTCTTCTTTTTTACCTAAAAATGTAATTTTGTATTTATCTAAAATCGTTCCTAATGCTTTTGAAAATTCTTTCAGCATTACTATTTTTATTGATGGAGATTTTCCTTTACTATAATCATCTATTATTTGTTTTAAAAGTTTTATATTTCCCATTTCAGCTTCAATTTTCTTAGGATTTTTTGATGCTCTATCTAACAATTTTTCTTTTATCAATACTATATCTTCATTACTTGCACACGAAATTCTTTGGAATAATTGATATGGGTCGTAATATTTAAATATTGGCAATTGCATACATTCTTTTTCAAATTTTTCATAAAATTGTTCCATTCTCATAGGAATACATTTCATAATTTCATCTGCTTTTTCTTTATACATTTTATCTTTTAATTGTTCATTTAAATTATTAAAATGTTTTAATATATCTTCCATATCTTCTGCTACTTCGTCTATTGCTATCTTTCCTAATTCTTCATCAACATTTTCACAATATTCTGAAGTTAATGATGCTAAGTTCATTCCATTAAAAAATGTATTTTTTAGATTTTTTAAATCATGATTAATTAAACCTTTTCTTGAAAAATAACTAAAATATGCAAATATCTTTACTATATCTATTAATCTTATTTTTCCCTCTTTTACATCTTCTAATATTTCTTCTATTACATTTATAAATTGATCATCTGAAATTTTCCAATATTCTTCTGTTAGTAATCTTTTATATGCTGGTAATTTATCTGTATCTATTGTGTTTCTTATTGTCTCCATATTTTCTTTAAATATCTTCATATCAAAAATACGTGTTCTTACATAATACTCTATAAATTTAAAGAATCTATATTCAGATTTAAAATTGTAGTAATAATTATTATCAAATTCCTTAATATAAAATTGTCTATTATCCATCAAAATTCTTGATGATACTAATATTGATTTATATTCTTCATTATCTTTTATATTTATAAATTTGTCTTTTGTTATTTTTCCTGCCTTTATTTCAAAAGATACTGCTATTGTAAATATTAACATTGTTTGCATTACTCTATTATTTGTATTTGGATATTGCGAATTTACCATTTCAAATACTTTTTTAAAGTCATTTAATGCATGTTTTAAAATACGTAAATTTCTTGTTCCGCTTTTATTAAATGTAGATATTATCAATCTTGTATTTTCTCTTAAAAAACGTATTAAATCTGTATTGTTTTCATATCTCATTAATATTCCATTTATTATATAATCAAACTTTGGTGCATATTCAAATGTTTCTCCAATTAGTTTTTCCTTTATTCTTTCATAATCATTTGCTTTGTCAAATATATGCTCTATCTTGTCTCTTATTTTTTCAACCATTGGTTTATCAGCTTTGTTTAGTTCATCTTGCTTGTCTAAAAGATAAGTTGCAATAAAAGTTTTCATCTCTAAATTTGAACTTTTAAATTTAGTTGACAATTCCTTCTCATTACATATTATTATTGTTTTTATATGATCATGCTCTACAAAATTATTTATATATCCAAGAATATCTATAACATCAACATTTGCTCTTTCCAAATCATCAAAGCAAAGTACTTTATCATCAGTTGAGAAAAATTCTTCATAATCAACTTTTTCACCTGTTTGTGATATTCCAAAAAAATTAGCCATATCTATTCCAGTTTTTGCATATTCAGGTATTCTGGTTTTTTCAGTAGAATTCATATATTTTTTCAAATTCTTATCCATAAGCTGAGTTGACTCCATAAAAATCTTCTTGCTTATTTCTTCTAAATTAGATATTCCATATAAGGACATATAAATTGTTTTATAACGCCTGCCATTTAGCTGCATTGACTCTATTTTATTTCTTACCTTGTTATTCCAAAAGTATGTCTTTCCTGCTCCCCATTCTCCATTTATCATTATTGCATAATCTGTATAATCTGACCTTATATAATCTAAAATGCTTTCTACTATATCTTCCATCTTATACCTTATCCTCCTTTTTCACATTTGTGTTTAGTTTAGTCTTTAGCTATTGTCAGTACAGCTATTTTCTTTGCCCCGGCCTCTTTTAATACTTTACTGCATTCATTTACAGTACTTCCAGTTGTATAAATATCATCTATTAATATAATATTTTTATTTTTAATACTATTGCAATTTAATATTTTATACGCTCCAATTATATTTTCCTTCCTTTGTTCTCTATTTAATTTGCTTTGTTCAATAACATCTTTTTCTTTCATAAGAATATTATTATCGCACTTAATATTCAAAACACTTTTTGCAATTTCTTTTGCAATTAAATAACTTTGATTATATCCCCTTTTTTTATATCTCTTTTTGCTAATTGGAACTGGTACTATTTTATCATAACTTTTTAAAATTTCAACCAATTTTTCATGTTTTAATATAAAACTTACAAACATCCTATGCATATATGGCTTTTCATTAAACTTATAATCTATAAGCATTTGTCTTATTATATCTTTATATTTAAAAAAATATATATGATAATCAAAATACAAATTTTTATAATATTTATAATTTTTATTTATCTTGGTATCTATTATATTAAACTTTTCTATTTTTTGTAATTTCATCTCACACTTTTTACATAAATATCCATTATCTATTTTTCCACAATTTCCACATATTGGTGGATAAATTAATTTTATTATTTCTTCTATAAAATCTTTGGTATTCTCCTCCTTTTTTCATGGTTATTTTGTGGTTATTTTGGGGACAGTCTTAAATTGACCATGGTCATTTTGGGGACAGTCCTCAATTGACCATCAATTTATATTCTAATCCTGTGTTTCTTTTTTTGCTATCTACATTTTGTATCATAAATTCTACTACTTTTTCACTACCTACTATTATTAATAATTTTTTTGCTCTGGTTATTCCAGTGTATAATAAGTTTCTTGTTATTAGTAATGGGGAAGTTGGTGGTATTACCATTATTACTACGTCAAATTCGCTTCCGTTGTGCTTTGTGTATAGTTATGCAATAACTATGTTCTATTTGTTCTAATTCTGTAAATTCATAATATACTTCTTTATTATCATCAAATTTTATTTGTACTTGTTTTTCCCTTTCGTCTATGTTTATTACTGTTCCTATTTCTCCATTGAATACTCCGCTTCCTGCTTCTATTTTTCCATTATTTTCTTTTTCCCAATATATGTCGTAATTGTTTTTTATTTGCATTACTCTATCTCCTGCTCTAAATATGGCTCCCATACTTTGTTTTTCTGGTAATTTACTTAGATTTGGATTTAGTTTTTCTTGAAGTGCTTTGTTTAATTCTTTTGTTCCAAGTACTCCTTTTTTGGTTGGACTTAATACTTGTATATTTTTGAAAAAGTCATAATCACCATATTTTTTTAGCCTTCCTGTGCACAAAGATATTACTTGCTGTAACATTTTTTCTTGATAGTTCTCTTTTATAAAGAAAAAGTCTTCTTGCATTTCATCTTCACTTTCATCTTCTCCCTTTTTCAAAAAGCTTTGACCATTGTTTACTCTATGGGCATTTACTACTATTTTACTTTTGGCTGCTTGTCTAAAAATTTTGTCTAAGTGAATTGTGGTAACAGCTTTAGAGTGTATTATATCTTTTAATACACATCCTGGCCCTACTGATGGTAATTGATCTTCATCTCCAACCAATACTAATTTGGTTCCTTGATAAATGCATTTTAATAAATAATTCATTAGAAACATGTCCACCATTGACATTTCATCTACTATTATTATGTCCCCATCTATTGGTGCTCCTTGATATTCTTTTTCATTTTGATATAAACTGTCTTCGTCTATTTTTCCTATTTCTAATAGTCTATGTAAGGTTGATGCTTCTTTTAATGTAGTTTCTGTCATCCTTTTTGCTGCTCGTCCAGTTGGTGCACTTAATACTACTTTTTTTCCTTTATCTTCATATATGTCTATTATTGCTTTTATTATAGTTGTTTTTCCTGTTCCTGGACCTCCTGTTATTACTATTACATTATTTTCATTCACTAATTTTACCGCTTCTTTTTGCTTTTCTGATAATTGTATTTCTGATGTTTTTTCAAATTTTTTTAGTTCTTTTTCTATTCCTGTAATTTTTTTTACGTTTTTTGAATGTATTAATTTTTGTATTCTATATGCTATTTCCTCTTCTGTGTTATAAAATGAATATAAATAAACATATTCTATGTTTTCTCGTTTTTCTATTACTATTTCATTTTTTACTTTTAAGTTTATTAAACCGTCTTCCACATTTTCTGTACTTACATCTAATAGATTTATTACAAATTCTTTTAAATTTTCTTTTGCTACACATGAATGACCATTATATGTGCTTCTAATTAATCCATATTTTATTCCACTTGTAATTCTTTTTTCATTGTCATAATTCATGCCTAAATCTAATGCCATCTTGTCTATTAATAAAAAATCTACTCCCCTTGCTATATCTATTAATATATATGGATTTGATTCTATTTCTTGAATTGCATTTGAACCATATAAGTCAAATACTTTTTTTGCATTTTCTGCACCTATTCCAAAACGCTCAAGGAATCCTACTATTTGCCATACTTCTAAATTTTCTACAAATTCTGTTCCTATTTGTATTGCTTTTTCTTTAGTTATTCCTTTTATTCTAGCTAGTTTTTCTGGCTCAAACCTTAACATATGTATTGTTTCGTCTCCAAATGTGTCTACTATTCTTTTTGCTAGTACTTCTCCTATTCCTTTTATATTTCCATTTGATAGATATCTTTGCAATGAACCTAGAGTTTTTGGCATCATTTTTTCAAATGTATCTATTTTAAATTGTGGCCCATATTCTTTGTGTTCTACAAATTTTCCTATTAGTTTTAATGTTTCCCCAGAATTTACAAATGGCAGATAGCCAACAATTGTGGTTGTTTCTTCTTCTGTTTCAAATTCTGCTATTGTATAACTATTTAGTTCATTTCTATATATTATATCTCTAACTTCTCCTGTTATTTCCATGTTATTACATTCCCTTCTAAGAGTTTTACTTGTAAGATACCTCTCCTATTTTATTATGCTTCATCTATACTATCTATTATTTCTTTACACTCTTTCCAGTTTACCACTTTTAAACAATCATATTCTTTTGACAATTTTTTAGCTATTTCTTTGGTTTTATCTTTTGATTGCAAATCTGCCACTATTATATTTTTTAGATAGTCTTCTTTTCCATATAATATTTTAAATAAGCTTGAACGCAAAAATCCTTCTATTTCTTCTTCTTGATTTTTTACTGCTATTATAAAATAAATTCCATTTGATTGAAATTTTGTGTATGTACTTATGTATATAATATTTTTGATTATTTCTAATAAACCATATATTGCTAATGTCCAAAAAATAGTGTTTAAGATGAATTCAACCATTTTTTATCACATTCCTTCCAATTCTTATGCAATATAATATGTTTATTCCTTATTTTTGTGATTACATTTTACTATAGAAATTTTTAAAACGCAAGTTGTATGGTTTTACAAAAATAATATTAATAATTAGAGTTTTTGCAAAAATAAAAAGGAAGAAAAACTAACTTGTATTTTCCCCCTATTTATAATTTTTTATTATTTTAGATAAGTTGTAGTATTACAACTTCTGCTCCATCTCCACGTCTTGGTCCTGCTTTAACTATACGAGTATATCCTCCTACATTTTTATTAGCATATTTTGGAGCTATTTCATTAAATAATTTTGATGGTAAGTCTACGCTTTTTCCTTCGCTATCTTTAACTTTGTTTAATTTTCTCATCATTTTTCTTCTAGCATTCAATCTTGTTGGCAAATCTTTTTGTCTCTTTTCAGTAGTTTCCTCTTTTACTACTTTTAAATATTCTTTTCCATTTTTGCTTTTTACTAGCTCAGTTTCTTTATTTCCTTTTGAGTCTAATTTTGCTTTTACAACTTTTACTTCTACCATTTCATAGTTGTCTTTTTCTTTTATTGCTAATGCTATTAAACTATCAACTATTGCTTTTACTTCTTTTGCTCTAGTGTTTGTAGTTTCTACTTTTCCATGCATAATTAGGTCTGTACTTAGATTTTTTAGCATTGCCATTCTTATATCAGTTGTTCTTCCTAATTTTCTATTAGTAGCCAATTTTTTCACCTTCCTTTTTTCTAATTACAATTTTTTATTGTAATTAGCCTTTTTTCTGTATTTTTTACTCATCTTCACTAGCAAAATCTAATCCTAATGAGTGTAATTTTGCTGTTACTTCGTCAAATGATTTTTTACCTAAATTTCTAACTTTCATCATATCTGACTCTGTTTTATTTGTTAAATCTTCAACTGTAGCAATTCCAGCTCTTTTTAAGCAATTAAATGATCTTACTGATAATTCTAATTCTTCTATTGACATTTCTAAGACTTTTTCTTTCTTAGATTCTTCTTTTTCTATCATTACTTGTGTATTTTTTGTAGCTTCTGACAAGTCAATAAATAATTCTAAATGCCCTGTCATTACTTTTGCTGCTAAACTTAAAGCTTCATGTGCTTTTAAACTTCCGTCTGTCCATACTTCTATAACTAGTTTGTCATAATCAACCATTTGACCAACTCTTGTGTTTTCAACTTGATAGTTTACTTTTTTCACAGGTGTGTATATTGAGTCTATTGGTAGTACAGATATATCTTGATTTTGTTTTTTGTTTTTTTCTGCTGAATTATATCCTCTACCTCTATCTGCTGTCATTTCTATTTTTAAGCTTCCGCCTTCAGATACTGTAGCAATATGTAAGTCTGGATTTAGGATTTCAACTGTTCCATCTGTTATTATGTCTGATGCTAATACTTCTCCTTCACCTTTAAAGTCTATTCTTAATGATTTTTCTTCATTTCCATCAAATTTAAGTCTTACATTTTTTAAGTTAACTATTATCTCTGGTACGTCCTCAACAACATTTGGTATGCATGAAAATTCATGTAGTATTCCGTCTATTTTTACACTTGTTATAGCACATCCAGGAAGTGATGAAAGTAGTATTCTTCTTAATGAATTTCCTATTGTTACTCCATATCCTCTTTCTAATGGTTCACATACAAATTTAGCATAATTATTTATATCATCAACTTCTAGACATTCAATATTTGGCTTTTCAAATTCTATCATTTTTACCTCCTAATATTTGAGAGATTATCTCATATATATTTATTATTTTGAGTAAAGCTCTACTATTAAATGTTCTTCAATTGGTATGTCAATATCTTCTCTCGTAGCTAATCTGATTACTTTACCACTTAATTTTTCAGTATCTTTTTCAAGCCATGCTGGAACTGGTCTTTTTGCTGATTCTTCTATATTTATTTTTAATGTACCATTGTCTTTTCTGTTTTCTCTTACTGTAATAACATCTCCTGCTTTTACTAAGTAAGATGGAATATCTACTCTTTTACCATTTACTTCAAATTGTGCATGATTTACAAATTGTCTTGCTTGAGCTCTAGATTTTCCATATCCTAATCTATATACTACGTTGTCTAATCTGCTTTCTAAGATTTGTAATAGATTTTCACCTGTTACTCCTTTTTTGTTTGAAGCCATTTCAAAATATTTTCTGAATTGCTTTTCTCCAACTCCATAATATGCTTTTGTTTTTTGTTTTTCTCTTAATTGTGTTCCGTATTCAGAAAGTTTTGCTCTTTTTTGTCCGTGTTGTCCTGGTGCATAATTTCTTCTTGATATACTGCATTTATCTGTATAACATCTTTCACCTTTTAAGAACAATTTTTGTCCTTCTCTACGGCATCTACGACATTGTTCGTCTTTATATCTTGCCATTATTATTTTACTCCTTTCTTAGTTTCGTGTTTCTATACTCTACGTCTTTTTGGTGGTCTACATCCATTGTGTGGTATTGGTGTTACATCTTTTATTGCACTAATTTCTAATCCAGCTGTTTGAAGTGCCCTTATTGCTGCTTCTCTACCTGAACCTGGTCCTCTTACAAATACTTCCACTGATTTTAATCCATGTTCCATTGCAGCTTTTGCAGCTGTTTCTGCAACTTGACCTGCTGCAAATGGTGTGCTTTTTCTAGAACCTTTAAATCCTAATCCTCCAGCACTTCCCCATGATATTGCATTACCTGCTGTGTCTGTAATTGTAACTATTGTATTATTAAAACTAGAATGAATATGTGCTTGACCTTTTTCAATGTTTTTTCTATTTCTTCTAGCTACTTTTTTAGTTGCTACACTTTTAGCCATTTTGCTCTATTCCTCCTCTTTTAAGAATATTTTTATTATTTATAGCTTATATTTCTTTTATTTTGCTTTACTTCTGCTTACTAGTTTTCTAGGTCCTTTTCTAGTTCTAGCATTTGTTTTTGTTCTTTGTCCTCTAACTGGTAATCCTTTTCTATGTCTTAAACCTCTATAACAACCTATTTCAGTAAGTCTCTTAATATTTAAAGCTACTTCTCTTCTTAGGTCACCTTCTACTGTGTATTCTTCGTCTATTATTTTTCTTATGCTGTTTTCTTGTTCAGCTGTTAAGTCTTTTACTCTAGTGTCTGGATTTACTCCAGCTTTTTCAAGAATTTTTCTAGAACTTGTTACTCCTATTCCATAAATATATGTAAGTCCTATTTCTACTCTTTTTTCTTTAGGTAAGTCTACTCCTGATATACGAGCCATTCTTTTACACCTCCATATTTTGATTATTTTGTTTGTCCTAAAGTTATTAAAGGTGAAATGCACTAGCGCTACCTAGTCTTTAATTTTTTAGGACATATATATAAACACAAATTGATATGTAACCTATTTTTGTAGGTTAACAGCCGCTACCTAATTTGTGTTATTAACTGTTTTTTCAAGGATTAACCTTGTCTTTGTTTGTGTTTAGGGTTTTCGCAAATAACTCTAATTACACCTTTTCTTTTTATTACTTTACATTTGTCGCATATTTTTTTTACTGATGGTCTTACTTTCATTTTGGCACCTCCTCTTTTTGCTTTGATGGTCATTTTAAGACTGTCCCCAAAATGACCATTTATTTTGCTCTCCATGTGATTCTTCCTCTTGTTAAATCATATGGTGATAATTCTATTTTAACTTTGTCACCAGGTAGTATTTTTATGTAGTTCATCCTTAATTTACCTGAGATGTGTGCAAGTATTTGATGTCCATTTTCTAATTCTACTTTGAAGTTTGTGTTTGGTAGTGCTTCTACTACCGTTCCTTCTACTTCTATTACATCTTCCTTTGACATTTATTTAACCACTTTCCCTTCTTTTTATTTGAAGTTTTTTACTTTTTTTGTTTTTTTATGGTTTGATTTTGCTATTTTAATAATAACTACTAAATTATACTACATTTTCAAATCTTTGTCAATATTTCTGGCTCTTTTTCTGTAATTAAAATTGTATTTTCGTAGTGTGCTGATAAACTTCCATCTTCTGTAATTATTGTCCAACCATCGTCTAATTCTAATATTCCTGGTTTTCCTTGGATTACCATTGGCTCTATTGCAAGTGTCATTCCTGGCTCTAAGCGTATTCCTCTTCCTGCTTTTCCATAGTTTGGTATTCCTGGATCTTCATGCATTTGCTTTCCAATTCCATGTCCTTGAAATTCTCTTACTACTGAGTATCCTTGTGAATGCACATATTCTCCTATGCAATGACTTATATCCCCTATTCTGTATCCTGGCTTTGCATATTTTATTCCTTCATAAAATGCTTGTTTTGTTACTTCTACTAATCTTTTTGCTTCTTTAGATACATTTCCTATCATAAATGTTCTTGCTGCATCTCCATTAAATCCATTTTTTAATGCTACTGTGTCTATACTTACTATGTCGCCCTCTTTGATTATTTTGTTTTTTGATGGAATTCCATGTATTACTTCATCATTTATTGATATGCAAATTGATGCTGGATATGGCGGAATTCCTCTTATTCCTGCATTATATCCTTTTTCTGCTGGTATTGCTCCTTGTTTTCTTATTATTGATTCAGCAATTTGGTCAACTTCATAAGTTGACATTCCTGGTTTTATTTTTTCTTCAATTTCTTTATACATTATTGCAACTACTTTGCAGGCTTCTTTCATTAGTTCGATTTCTTTTTTAGATTTTATTGTTACCATTAAATGAGCCTTCTTTCTATTTTTACCTATTTTCTTTTATGTAGTCCATTATGTCTTCTGCAACCGCTTTTCCTAGTTTGTTTATTTCTTTACTAACTACTGCTGAATATAAGTTTCCTTGGTTTTCATAATACTCAACTAAAGGTTTTGTTAGTTCTAGATAGTTTTTTAGCCTTGATTTTACTGTTTCTTCTGTGTCATCTTTTCTTTGTATTATTTGTGAACCACATTTATCGCATATTCCTTCTTGTTTTGGTGGATTAAGTATTAGGTTATATATTGCTTTACATTCACTATTTGAACATACTCTTCTGTTTACAATTCTTTCTATTATTTCTTTTTCTGGTGTGGTTAGATTTATGACTAGGTCTACTTTTTTTCCTTTTTCTTTTAAAATCTTGTCTAATTCTTCTGCTTGTTTTACTGTTCTAGGAAATCCGTCTAATATGATTCCATTTTTTACGTCTTCATCTTCAAGTCTATTTTTTATTAGATTTATTGTTACATCGTCTGGTACTAGATTTCCTTTTGATATATATTGTTCTGCTAATTTTCCTAATTCTGTTTGTTCTTTTATATGTTTTCTAAATATGTCTCCAGTTGATACTTGTGGTATTCCAAGTTTTTCTGATAGAATTCCTGCTATTGTGCCCTTTCCTGTTCCTGGTGCTCCTAACATAATTATATTCATGTTTTTAATCATTCCTTTCATTTCTCTTTTTTGCCTTGCTTATTTTACTACAATTTTATGAAAATATCAAGTAAAGTATAGAAATTTTTAAATATTCAATATAATAAGATAGGAATTTATAAATTTAATTTTTTGATTTTTTTATCTCTTTTTATAAACTATTTATTTAATTATTTCTTTGCTTAAATAAAAAATAATAAAATCTCACGTTAATTGTTATCAATGTGAGATTTTACTTTTTTATTTTATTCTAAGAATCCTTTATAATGTCTCATTGCTAATTGAGATTCTAATTGTTGTACTGTTTCTAGTGCTACACCTACAACGATTAATATTGATGTTCCTCCAAATGCAATATTTAAGCTTGTAAATCTTAATAACATTGGTATTATAGCAATTAATGCTAAGAAGAAACCTCCAAACCATGTTAATTTTGTAATTATTGAAGTTAAATATTCTGTAGTTGGCTTACCTGCTCTTATTCCAGGTATAAATCCACCATTTTTCTTTATATTGTTTGATACTTCTGCTGGATTGAATTGTGCATAAGTATAGAAAAATGTGAATCCTATTATTAATAACAAATATACTATAGCATTTGCTATTGAATAACCAATTCCTACACTTGAAGTTGATGTAGCAATTGAGAATTTATATAATCCTGCTAAAAATCCTGTTTTTGTTGCTATATCTGATACAAACATTTGTATAATCATAGCTGGAAATGTCATGAATGATGATGCAAATATTACTGGCATAACACCTGCCATTGCTAATTTTAATGGTATATGTGTGCTTTGAGCTCCTACCATTTTTCTTCCAACTACTTTTTTAGAATATTGTACTGGAACTCTTCTTTCTGCTTGTTGCACAAATACAACTCCTGCAACTAAAAGTAAAGCCCCTATTACTACTCCTATTGCTGTTAATAAACCAGTTGTACTAAATTGTCCATTTGACATTATTAAATTCCATAGAGTTGTAACTCCTCTTGGTAGTCCTGAAACTATACCAACAAATATTAATAATGAAATTCCATTTCCGATTCCTTTTGATGTTATTTGTTCTCCTAACCACATTAATACAGAAGTTCCTGCAACTAATCCTGTTACTACTAGAGCTGCTGTTAAAAATGTGGAATCTATAAATACTCCTGCTGATTTATATGATAGGAATAAACCTATTGCTTCTACTAATGCTAATATTATTGTTAATATTTTTGTATATCTATTAATTTTTCTACGTCCTTCTTCTCCACCTTCTTTTGTTAGTCTCTCTAAAGATGGAATAATCATTGCTAATAATTGAATAACAATTGAAGCTGTAATATATGGGCTAATTGACATTGCAAAAACTGAAAATCTTGAAAAAGCTCCTCCTGAGATTATATCTATTAATCCAGCTATTCCAGTTGTTTGTCCCATTGCTTCATTTAATGCTATACTGTCAACTCCTGCAACAGTAATAAAGCATCCTAATCTAAATACTACTATTAATAGTAATGTATATAATAATCTTTTTCTTACATCAGGTGTCTTTAATGCATTTTTTATAGTTTTAAACAATTAAATCACCTCTGCCTTTCCGCCTAAAGCTTCTATTGCTTCTTTTGCTTTTGCTGTATATCTTTTAGCTTTAACATTTAATTTTCTCTCTAATTTTCCTGTTGCTAAAATTACAATACCATCATTGATTTTTCCTATAATTCCTTCTTCTAATAGAGATTCAGCAGTTACTTCTGTTGCTTTTGATTTATTTAACATTTTTAGAGTTACTTCTGTATATGTTTTTGCATGGATATTATTGAATCCTCTTTTTGGTAATCTTCTATATAATGGTGTTTGACCACCTTCAAAACCTCTTCTTACTCCACCGCCGCTTCTTGCTTTTTGACCTTTATGTCCTCTTCCTGATGTTTTTCCATTTCCTGAAGCTATTCCACGACCTACTCTATTTCTTTTTACTTTTTTTACAGCTGGCTTTAAATCATCTAGTTTCATGTATATTTTGCACCTCCTTTTTTCTTATCAAAAATTATAAAATGTCTTCTACTTTTTTACCTCTTTTTTTAGCTACTTGTTCAACTGTTTGCATTGATTTTAACCCTTGAATTGTAGCATAAACGACATTTCTTGGATTGTTTGTTCCAATAACTTTTGTTCTTATATCTTTGTATCCTGCTAGTTCTAACACTGGTCTAACGCTTCCACCAGCAATAACTCCAGTACCTACACTAGCTGGTTTTAACATAACTTTTGCACTTCCAAATTTTCCTACATATTCATGAGGTATAGTTGTTCCAACTACTGGAACTTCTACTAAGTTCTTCTTTGCTTCTTGAATGGCTTTTTTGATAGCATCTGGAACTTCTGCAGCTTTACCATTTCCAACACCTACATGACCATTTCCGTCTCCTACTGCTACTACTGCACTAAATCTAAAAGTTCTACCACCTTTTACAACCTTAGCAACTCTATTGATAGCAACAACTTTTTCTTTTAATTCTTTATTTTCTTCCATAGGTTTTTGTTTTTCCTCCTTCTTTAAATTTGTTCACTTTTTAAAAACAACTTCTATTTTTTTCTTTATATTATTTTTAGAATTCTAGTCCACCTGCTCTTGCAGCTTCTGCTAGTTCTTTAACTACTCCATGATATATGTATCCACCACGGTCAAAAACTACTGTTTTTATATTTTTTTCCATAGCTCTTTTAGCAATTAAAGCTCCTACTTCTTTAGCTGCTTCTTTATTTGCATATTTTGTTTTTACTGCTTTGTCTAGGGTTGAAGCCTGAACTAATGTATTCCCAGCAACGTCATCTATAATTTGAACATATAGATTTGTATTGCTTCTATATACACACAATCTTGGTCTTTCTGCTGTTCCAGATATTTTTCTTCTTACTCTTAAATGTCTTCTTTCTCTTTCCATTTTTCTATCTGTCTTCTTAACCATTTTCTTACTCCTTTCTCGATTTATAATTTTTGAAGTAATTTTAATGAAATTGATTATATTGTGCATTTTTGCAATTCATAAAAAGATGAAGTCATATGTTTTTTATGAATTGTGAAAATGTGCAAGATGATTAATTTCATTAAAATTAGATTATTTTCCAGTTTTACCTTCTTTACGTCTAATAACTTCATCAGCATATTTAATACCTTTACCTCTATATACTTCAGGTGGTCTTTTACTTCTTACTTCTGCTGCTGTTTGACCAACTAATTCTTTATCAATTCCTTTAACTATTATTATATTTCCGTTTTGAACGTCAAAAGAAATTCCATTTGGTGCTTCAAATATTACTGGATGTGAATATCCTAATGTTAAATTTAAGTTATTTCCTTGTTTTGCAACTCTATAACCTACACCATTTATTTCTAATTGTTTGCTGTAACCAGATGTTACACCTGTTATCATGTTTTGAATTAATGTTCTTGTTAAACCATGTAAGCTCTTGTTAATTGGCTCATCATTTTTTCTAATAACTTTAATTACATTTTCTTGCATTTCTAATGTAATATCTTTATGAACTTCTCTTTCTAATGTTCCTTTTGGACCTGTTACAGTTATTTTATGTCCATCAATTGCTACTTTTACTTCTGATGGAACTGTAATTGGTTTATTTCCTATTCTTGACATTTTGTGGTTTTCCCTCCTTTTCTTTTCTTTTACCAAACATAAGCTAATACTTCTCCACCTATTTTTAATTCTCTTGCTTCTTTATCTGTTTTTAATCCTTGTGAGGTTGAAATTATAGCTATTCCTAATCCATTTAATACTTTTGGTAATTCGTCTTTAGATGCATATACTCTTAATCCTGGTTTACTGATTCTTTTTAAACCATCTATTACTCTTGTTCCTTTTTCATCATATTTTAGAGTAATTCTTATAATTCCTTGAGTATCATCTTTTATTTCTTCAAAAGATTTTATGTATCCTTCTCTGAATAGTATTTCTGCGATTCCTAGTTTCATGTTTGAAGCTGGAACATCAACTGTTTTATGTTTTGAACTATTTGCATTTCTTATTCTTGTTAACATATCTGCTATTGGATCTGTAATGTTCATTAATTACTTACCTCCTTTTCATTTCTTTATCTTTATTCTAATTTACTTTTTTACCAACTAGCTTTTTTAACACCTGGGATTTCTCCTTTATGTGCTAATTCTCTAAAACATACACGGCATATTCCATATTTTCTAATATAGCTGTGTGGTCTACCACATAATTTGCATCTATTGTATTCTCTTGTTTTATATTTTTGTGGTCTAGCTTGTTTTATTTTCATTGCTTTTTTAGCCATTCGATTTTACTCCTTTCATAACATTTATTCAATGAATATTTGCATATTTAATTATGCTTTAAATGGCATTCCCATTAAAGATAGCAATTCTTTTGCTTCTTCGTCTGTTTTAGCTGTTGTTACAAATATAATGTCCATACCTCTTATTTTGTCTATTTTATCATATTCTATTTCTGGGAATATTAATTGTTCTTTTACACCCATAGAGTAATTTCCTCTACCATCAAAAGAATTATTAGATACTCCTCTAAAATCTCTTACTCTTGGAAGTGCTACATTAAATAGTTTATATGCAAAATCATACATTTTATCTGATCTTAGTGTTACTTTGCAACCTACATTAACACCTTCCCTTAATTTAAATGCTGCAATTGATTTTTTTGCTTTTGTTACAACTGGTCTTTGCCCTGTAATTATGCTTAAATCGTTCATTGCATTTTCTAATGATTTAGGATTTTCTTTTACATCTCCTAATCCTATGTTTATAACTATTTTATCAAGTTTTGGAACTTGCATAACTGATTTATAATTAAATTTTTTCATTAATGCTGGGACTACTTCTTTTTCATATTGTTCTCTTAATTTCTCCATCTGTCATTATTCCTCCTTTCTTATTTTAACTTAGCTCCGCATTTTTTACAAATACGTACTTTTTTATCTTTTTCTACACTATAACCAACTCTTGTAGGTTTACCACATTTAGAACATACTACACTAACTTTTGAACTTGGTATAGCAGATTCTATTGGTATTATTCCACTTTCATCGTTTGGTCTTTTGGCTTTTACATGTTTTTTTCTAACGTTTACACCTTTAACAATAACTTTGTTTTGTTTTTGTAATACTTCTAAAACTTCTCCTGTTTTACCTTTGTCATTTCCAGATAAAACTTGAACATTATCGCCTTTTTTTATTTTCATTAGGAATTTTCCTCCTTCTTCTAATTTTCTTTTAACTTCTATGTTAGTTTGATTTTTACAATTTTTAAGCAATTAGTATTATTGCTAATATTTTAAAGAACTTCTGGAGCTAATGAAAGTATTTTCATGTAGTCCTTTTCTCTTAATTCTCTTGCAACTGGTCCAAAGATACGTGTTCCTCTTGGTGTTCCATCTTCTTTTATTATAACAGCTGCATTTTCATCAAATTTTATATATGATCCATCATTTCTTCTTAGTCCTTTTTTAGATCTAACTATTACTGCTTTTACAACGTCACCTTTTTTTACAACGCCACCTGGTGTTGCTGATTTAACAGAAGCAACTATAACATCACCTATGTTTGATGTTTTTCTATATGATCCTCCTAAGCATCTAATACACATTAATTCTTTTGCACCTGTATTATCTGCTACTTTTAGTCTTGTTTGTTGTTGTATCATTTTCTTAGTTCCCCTCCTTATTTATTTGGTTATTATTTATTTTGTAATGGCTTTTTCTGTTATTTCAACTACTCTCCATCTCTTGTCTTTAGAAAGTGGTCTTGTTTCCATTACTTTTACTTTATCTCCTATTTGGCATGCATTTTCTTCATCATGTGCTTTTAATTTGTATGTTCTTTTTACTGTTTTTCCGTATACATTATGTCTTACACTTGTTTCAACTGCAACTACAACTGTTTTATCCATTTTGTTTGATACTACAGTTCCAATCATTACCTTACGAAGATTTCTTTCTTCCATTTATGAATCCTCCTTCTTTGTAACTCACTTTTTATTGAGCTGATTTATTTTCTGCTATTTTTCTTTCTGTTAATACAGTATTTATTTTAGCAATATCTTTCTTCACTTCTTTTATCTTCATTGGATTGTCTAATCCATGTGTAGCTAAACTAAATTTTAATTTGAATAATTCTGTTTTTAGTTCACCTAATTCTTTCTCTAATTCTGGTGAAGACATTTCTCTTATTTTATTTATCTTCATCATTTTCACCTACCTTTTCAGTTTCTCTTGCTACGAATTTTGTTTTATTAGGTAGTTTATTCATAGCTAAACGTAAGGCTTCTCTAGCAACTTCTTCAGGTACTCCAGCAATTTCAAACATTACTCTACCTGGTTTTACTACTGCTACCCAATATTCTGGCGCACCTTTACCTTTACCCATACGAGTTCCAATTGGTTTTGCTGTTATTGGTTTGTCTGGAAATATTTTTATCCAAACCTTTCCACCTCTTTTTACATAACGAGTCATTGCAATTCTGGCTGCTTCAATTTGATTACTTGTAATTAAAGCTCCTGTTACAGCTTGTATTCCATATTCTCCGTCTGTAACTTTATTTCCTCTTGTTGCTTTTCCTCTCATTCTACCTTTTTGCATTTTTCTAAATTTTGTTCTTTTTGGCATTAATGGCATTATTTGTCTCCTCCTTCCACTTTTTTCTCTGGAAGAACTTCTCCTTTATATATCCAAACTTTAACACCTATTTTTCCATATGTTGTGTCTGCTTCTGCAAATCCATAATCTATATCAGCTCTTAAAGTTTGTAAAGGAATATTTCCTTCTTTATAGAATTCAGTTCTAGCCATATCAGCTCCACCTAATCTACCAGATACTGAAGTTTTTATTCCTAAAGCACCTGATTTTAGAGCTTTTTGCATACATTGTTTCATAGCTCTTCTAAATGAAATTCTTCTTTCTAGTTGACCTGCAATATTTTCTGCAACTAATTGTGCATCTGTATCAATATTTTTTACTTCAACTATGTTTAGGTTTACTTCTTTTCCTATTAATTTTGAAAGTTCTTGTTTTACTGTTTCTACTCCTGCTCCACCTTTTCCGATTACTATTCCTGGTTTTGCAGTATTTAAGTTTACTTTTACGTCTTTTGCTGTTCTTTCTATTTCTATTTTAGAAATTCCAGCTAAGTATAATTTTTTCTTTAAAAATTTACGAATTTTTTGGTCTTCTATTAAGTAATCTGCAAATTTGTTTGAATCTGCATACCATTTAGAGTTCCAATCTTTTATTATACCAACTCTTACACCTGTTGGATGTACTTTTTGTCCCATTTTTTACGTTTCCTCCTTTTTTGCACTATTTTCTATTTTTTCTCCTTTAGAACAATTGTTATATGACTTGTTCTCTTTCTAATTCTTACTGCTGAACCTTTTGCAGCTGGTCTTATTCTTTTTAGTGTTGGACCTTGATTTGCATAAATTTCAGCAACATATAAATTCTCGTGTCTCATTTGATGATTGTTTTCAGCATTTGCTATTGCTGATTTAAGTAGCTTTTCTATTATTTCTGATGAAGCTTTTGGTGTAAATTTTACTATTGCTAATGCTTCATCAACTTCTTTTCCTCTTATTAAATCTGCTACAATTTTTACTTTTCTAGATGAAATTCTAGCATATTTTAGAGTTGCTTTAGCTTCATTTTCTATAACTTCTGTATTTTGCACTTTTCTTACCTCCTATTTCTAATTTTTAGTAGTCTTTTTGTCTCCTGAATGACCTTTAAATGTTCTTGTTGGTGCAAATTCACCTAATTTATGACCTATCATTTCTTCTGCTATATAGATTGGAACATGTTTTCTTCCATCATGTACAGCAATAGTATGACCAACCATTTGTGGATAAATTGTAGAAGCTCTTGACCAAGTTTTTAATACTTCTTTTGCTCCTGTCTCGTTCATAGCTTCAATTCTCTTTAATAACTTTTCTTGTACAAATGGCTTTTTTTTGCTTGATCTTGACATATTATTATGTCCTCCCTTCTCGTTTTTTTATTTATACAACTTTTATATTATACTTATATAAGTGTTTTAGTAAACTGAGCATTTTTAATGCTCTATTTACTATTTCTTCTTTTAACGATAAATTTGTTAGATTGTTTCTTTTTGTTTCTTGTTTTATATCCAAGTGCTGGTTTGCCCCAAGGTGTCATTGGTCCTGCGTGTCCTACTGGTGCTCTACCTTCACCACCACCATGAGGGTGAT
>CANRPI010000018.1 GCA_947632475.1 uncultured Clostridia bacterium
GGAATCGAACCGGCACGGTTTATTCAACCGCAGGATTTTAAGTCCTGTGCGTCTACCAGTTCCGCCACATCTGCATATTTTGAACTGGTCATCTAACGACAATTGTTATTATAATATTCAAAACTCAATTTGTCAATACCATTTAACAATTTTTTACCATTTTTTATAAATTTTTTAATAGATTATATAAATTTATAAAATACAAAAAATCAATTTAGCTTAGAAAAACATTTACTAAGCTAAATTATTTTTATCATAAAATTTCAAACTTTTAGTTAGTAGTCCCTGTTCCAGTTCCATCAAAAGGTATAAATTTATTAACTACACTTTCTTGATCTATATTTTCAGATCTAAACATCATGTATGATGTGTTTATTTTACTATCAACTAATTGTTCAACCTCTTCTTTGGATACTTGTTCTGCTAGTACTAATTCACTTATTAAAATTTGTTTTGCATTATTTAGCATTTTCTTTTCACCAGTAGATAGACCTTTTTCTTTTTGTTTGAAACTCAAGTTTCTTACTACATCTGCTATCTCATAAATGTCACCAGTTTTCATTTTTTCCATATTGTCTCTATATCTTTTATTCCAATTTTTATCCATTTGAGTTTCGTCTTGTTCTAGTACCCCTATCACTTTTTCTGCTGAACTTTTATCTATTATATTTCTTACACCTATTTCTTCTGCCTTTGCAATTGGTACCATTACTTTTACTTCTCCAGGCATTTTTAATATGTAATAAGATTGTTTCTCTCCTAATATATCTTTTTCTTCTATTGAATCTATTACCCCTGCTCCATGCATTGGGTATACTATCTTATCGCCTACATTAAACATGTAAGTACACTCTCCTTTCAGCATTTTTTATGGCGAAAAAAATATAATAAAGTTATGTATATAACTTATATTTTAATAACTTTATTGGATTTTTTAACCAATTCCATTATACTACAAAAAATGCCAAAAGTCAAAGGCTTTTTTTTATATTTTGTTACACTCTATGCTTGATTTTCCTTTATTTTCAATGTTTATGGGGTTTTAATTTTTTTTTATTTTATTTGTTAGTTGAACCAAATCCTCCTGTTCTTTCTCCTTCTGCTATATCATTATCTGACACTAAATATTTTTGAAATACAGCTTGCCCTATTGCTTCTCCTTTTTTTATTGTAATGTCTTCTTCTTTAATATTATAAAAAGCAAACATAATGTGCCCATCATTATCACAATTTCCATAATAATCTTTGTCTACAACCCCTACACTATTAGCTAATATTAAACCTTTTTTCTTTGGGTTTGAACTTCTGTTATATAATAATAATACTTCATCATTTTGCATATATGCTTTTAGCCCTGTTTTTACTAAAGTAGGGTTCATTCCTTTTTTAAAGCTTGGTATTACAGTATCTTCAGCAGCTTCTATATCATATCCTGCTGAATATTTTGTTTTTCTAACTGGTAAATTGATTTCTTTATTCTCAAATCCTTTTGCTATTTCAAATCCCCTTATTTTTTCCATTTTACAATCCTTCCCTTCTTAGGCATAAAAATACTTTATTTTTTAAACTATATTTATACCTTTTTATATTGTTTTAAAACTTTTTTCATTTTTTCATAATTTGTTTTAATTGTCAATAGTAACATATCATTTTTCGACAAAATATAATAATATAAGATGTGTTATTTACAAATATCTTAATTTGATTATATATGTACCTTTAAAAAAGGAAAGGAATGGATTTGTTTATGAAAAATTTAGATACTTTAAATCATTTAGCTCTAAATTCAGAAGCTAAAATAGAAAGTTTAGGATGTAAACGGAAATATTAGAAGAAGATTGCTAGATTTGGGCTTAGTGAAAGGAGTTACAATTAAACATGCTTTAACTAGCCCTTCTAAAGGTGTAAAGGCATTCGATATTAGAGGAAGTTTAATTGCTATTAGGGATGAAGACTCTTCTTTAATAAAAATTAAGAATAACTAAATTTTAATTGTTACTATTTTTCTATATAAAATTAATAATACAAAATAGTAACGATATTATTTTTTTTTCATAAATTATAATAATTAAAAAATAGGAGGAATTGTAAAATGGGACTTACAAAATCTTCTACTGGTTCTAATGTTTTAGATAGTTCTTTAAATAATATTAAAAATAAAAATGGATTTACCATTGCACTTAGCGGAAACCCAAATGTTGGTAAATCTACTATTTTTAATAATTTAACTGGAATGCACCAGCATACAGGTAATTGGCCTCGGAAAAACTGTTAGCAATGCTACTGGTCATTGTATATATAAAAATACAGATTTTCTATTTGTAGATATTCCTGGTACATATTCAATTATGTCAAATTCTGAAGAAGAAGAAATAGCAAGAGATTATATTTGTTTTGGTAATCCTGATGCTACTGTGGTTGTGGTTGATGCAACTTGCCTAGAAAGAAATCTAAATTTGGTTTTTCAAATTATGGAAATTACTAATAATGTTATTGTGTGTGTGAATTTGTTAGATGAAGCTAAAAAGAAACATATTAAAATAGATTTAAAAAAGCTCTCTGAAATGCTTGGTGTTCCAGTTGTAGGAACTATTGCAAGAAAGAAAAAAACTTTGGATAATTTAATGCATACTATTTTATCTGTTTGTAATAAAGAGCTTACCCCTCACCCAATTAAAGTTACATATTCTAACATAATAGAATCATCTATCTCTAAACTTGAAAATAAATTAAGAAATTTGTTTTCTTTGCCTGATAATTTGTATAGGTGGATTGCCTTAAAAATAATTGATGGAGAACCTAAAATTTTGAAATCTATTGAAAAGCATTTATCTATTTCCCTTATTGAAAATGATGATTTAAATTGTTTAAGAAATGAATTTTTGGAAAATTTAGAAAGCAATAATGTAAAATTACAAAATTTTAAAGATTCAATAGTTTCTTATATTGTAAAAAAAGCCGAAGAAGTTTGTAAAACTGTGTGCCATTTTGAAAATAAAAATTATTCTAACAGAGACAGGAAAATAGATAAGATTTTAACTTCTAAAATATTTGGTTTTCCAATTATGATTGCATTTCTTGGTCTTATTTTTTGGATTACAATTATTGGAGCTAACTACCCTTCTGAATTTCTGTTTTCATGTTTTTCATGGTTTCAGGAAAAACTTTTTGCTTTTGCTAATTTTGTGCATTGTCCTGAATGGATATCTAATATGCTTATTTTAGGTGTTTATCAGACTTTAACTTGGGTAATTTCTGTTATGCTCCCTCCTATGGCAATTTTCTTTCCTTTATTTACTTTTTTGGAGGATTTAGGTTACTTACCGAGAATTGCTTTTAATATGGATGGTTTTTTCAAAAAATGTTGTTGTACCCGGAAAACAGATGATTACTATGTGCATGGAAGTGACAAAATTGTGCGCCATTAAGAACTATCTCATTGGCACATTTGTAGTACTAAGAAGCATCTTTATGGCACATTTGTGCCACTAAGGAGCGTCCTTTTGTGGCACACAATTATTGAAATAATTGTAATATTTCCTCTTTTGTAAGCCTATTTAAGAATTTTTGCTCATTTGAAAGTACTTGTTCAGAAATTTTTGCTTTCTTTTCTTGCAATTTATTAATTTTTTCTTCTATCGAATTATTTGTAATTAATTTATAAACTTGAACACTATTTTTTTGACCAATTCTATATGCTCTATCTGTTGCTTGGTTCTCACTTGATATATTCCACCAAGGGTCATAATGTATTACTACATCTGCACTAGTTAAATTAAGTCCTGTTCCACCTGCTTTTAGCGAAATTAAAAATATTTTTGCATTTTCATCTTTATTAAATTTTTCTACTAAATCAACTCTTTTATTAACTGGAGTGTTCCCTGTTAATTTATAATAATTTATGTTTTCTTTTTTTAGTCTTTCTTCTATTATTTTAAACATAGATGTATAACTTGAAAATAATAAAATTTTATGGCCTGAAGCTATTGCATCACAAATTATGTCCATACATTGATTTAATTTTCCACTCTCCCCTTTATAATCATTTATAAATAATCTTGGATGACAGCAAATTTGCCTTAATCTTGTAAGAAGTACTAATATTTTAAATCTGCTTCTTTCAAATCCGTTTTCTTTTAGTTCTTGAACTATTTCTTTTTTAGTTTGTGCTAAATATGAATTATAAATATTTTCTTGTTCTTTAGTCATTTCACTATTCATTATAGTTATATTTTTTTCTGGCAATTCTGTTAAAACATCTGATTTCATTCTTCTTAAAATAAAAGGTTTTATCATTAATTTTAACTTTTTTAAAGCTTCTTCATTGTTTTCTTTTAAAATTGGAATTTCAAATTTTGTTTTAAATTTATTATAGCTATATAAATAGTCTGGCATGATAAAGTCAAATATTGACCATAACTCTGATACTGAATTTTCTATTGGAGTACCTGTTAATGCATATCTGGTTTCACCTACTAAATTTTTTAATGATGTAGCATTTTGAGTTGTAAAATTTTTAATATATTGCGCTTCATCTGCTATTATATACTTAAATTGAAAGTCCTTATATTCTAATATGTCTCTTTTTAGTGCATCATATGATGTTATAATTAAATCATAATTTTTATAAGTTTTTATTAATTTTCTCCTAGATTGAACTTCACCTTTTATTGCTAAAACTTTCATATCTTTTGCCCATTTTTCAGTCTCTGCTTTCCAATTTAAAACTAATGAACCAGGACATACAACTATTGAAGGTTTTGAATCTTTTGTTTTTCTTTGAGATGCTATTAATGCTATTATTTGCAACGTTTTTCCCAATCCCATATCATCTGCAAGTACTCCTCCTAAGTTGTAGCTTTCTAATACTTTCAACCATTTATAACCTATTTTCTGATAATCTCTCAATACTTCTTCAAATTTGCTTTTTATTTTTATTTTCTCTGAAAAATTCTTATTTTCTATACTATTTATAAGTCTTGCAAATTCTTCGTTCCTTGTTTCATTAATACCTTTTGTCTTACTTAATAGTTTTTCTAAATATATTCCTCTATTTATAGGTATTTTTAATATTCCATCTTGTAATTTTTCATAATTTACATCTAAAATATTTTGTATATCATTTAAAATTTCTATATCTTCATTTTTTTCTAAATTTATATAATCTCCATTTTTTAATTTATAATACCTTTTATTTACATTATAACTTTTTAATATATCTTTTATTTCATTAAAATCAATATTTATTTTTGAAATATTTAATTCTAATAGACCTTTTTCAAGTTTTATTGATATTTTAGAAATCTTTGGAGTTGTTACTTTTCTATTTTTTAGTTTTTCTGTTACTAAAACTTCAAATTCATTCATATATATTGCTATTTTTTCTAATAAAAAATCATAAATTTTATCTTCATCTTCTAATATGAAATATTTTCCGTCATTAGATATTACAAATCCATCCATAAATATAGTTTTTAAAACTTGTATTTCTTTTTCAGTATCTCTAACTATATTATTTTCTGCTATATAATCTTTTAAGTTATTATCTAATATATTAAATTCATAATTTGAATAGCAAAATTTTAACTCAAGTATTATATTTTCTTTTTCGTCTAAGTCTAAATTGATTTTTGAAGCTAATTTATTTACTACAATTCCTTCTTTTTCTATTTTCTCTGGAATCATATCAGTTTGCACATAATCTATTATTTCTGGAAAAACATATTCTTTAAATTCATTTATTTTATCTTTTGGTATTAATACTATCTTAGTGTTTTTAAACATCTCTAATATGCTTTGTACTTTATAATGTTTCTTTCTTGAAACTGTATGTATATTACTTCTCCAAAAAATATATATGTTTTTGGGAGATACTAAATACTCATACTTTTTTAAGCTCATTTCTAATTTATATTCATTTTGCTCATTTTCTTCTATTTCTACAAATATTTTTATGTCTTTATTTGTAATTTTATATTCTTTTTCATCTATTTGATTTTTAGTTACTAATATAGGCATTTTTTTTATTAAACTAAAAAATTCATCTATTTTTTCGTCCATAACATATAAGTATTTGTTTGATACTCCTGTATTTCCATAATAATATTCTTTATTAATTTTTTCGTTATATGATAATAATTGACCATAATTTAAAATGAAATCTAATAAACCTTGTGATTGTTCTTCAAAACTTTCTTTCTTAACCTCAAATCTAAAATTTTTACCATATTGTATTATTTCTTCATTTACAAAGGCTTTATAAAATTCTTGAATATCACTTAATGTATACATTTTATCTTCACCTATTTTAAAGGCTACTTTTAAAATGTTATCTTTTTCTAACTCTATTTTTGGTTCTAATTTTATTTCAGTTGCTAAATTGGGGATATCTAATTCTTTTCTTCTTTGCTCTTTTTTAGTCTCATCATATAAATATTCTAAGTCCATTATAGTGTTTATTTCTGTCTCTTTAATTTTTATTTCTTGCTTTCTTTTAAATCTTCTTATTGTATTTAATGCTACTGAATATTTTTCTTGATATTCTCTCTCTTTTTTTTCTTCTTCAAGCTGTAAATTATATAATTTTATTTTTTCTTCTTCTTCTTTTTTTCTTTTTTCTATTATTTTTTTTATTTCTTTTTCTGTACTTGGAGTATGTGGATTAATTACTTCTAATTTGGTTGCTAGAATATGTTTACAAATATGTCCATTATTATAATCTTTACATGTGCAACTATACTCTTTTATTGTATTTTTTAATATATTTAATTTTATATCATATTTCTGGTTATAATTTTCTTCTGCACTTGCATCTATTTCAAAATTTTCTTCATTTTTTTTATCTACTTTTGTTACTTTTACAGATTCTTTTTCATATATTTGTTTTGCTCTTTGCATTTTTATTTTATCACATTTTTTAGGAAAATTAAGTTCTTTAAATTCTAAATTTATTACATCTATTATCATTTTTTACATTCCTTTCTTATGCACAAATTCTATTTAAAAAGATTTAGATTGTTTTATAATTTTACTATATGTTAACAAGAATATCAACTAATTAATACTGGTATTTTTTTTGCCATGAGGACAAGATGCTTCTTGGTGGCACATTTATGTCTATTAAAGTAAATAGGATGACTATCAATTCTGATAATCACCCTATTTACTTTTACAAAAAACTTTTCAACTGCTCATAAATCCTTTCTTTTTCTGAAAGTGACATCTTTTTTTTCAATAATTTTACCAATACTATTAAAATAGCTTGGTCAACTATATCCAAAAGCTCGTCGTTTTCATTTTCTTCTGTTTGGATTGTTCGGACAAATCGGAGCTCCCTTAGTTCTTTTTGTGGCAAATCTTGCACAGATAATATAACCTGTATACCTAAGAAATCCAAAATTTTAAAAATATCATTTAAATTTTGTTTTTTATCCATTTTTGAAATATACCCATTATATATATTACATTCTGCCTCTAGAACTTTCATAGGAATCTGTTTATAACCTTGTACTTTTCGAATCACTTCTAAAAGCTCTTTTAAACTCCGAACATTTACTTCTGCCATAGGATTTATCCCCTTTCTAAATATAAGAATATAATAATTATACATCTTAATTACATAAAATTCAAGTAATATCCACATTTTTTCCTTTATCCTTTTTATCCCCATATATTATTTGTTACAAGTACTATGCCTTTCTGTCAAATATGTTTCCTCCTATTTTTAATTATTTTCATTAAAAAGGACTTGTACTATTACAATTTATTTACTATATTAATTGACTTCTACAAACAGTTCTAATGTTTCTTATAGTGTAAATGGAAATGTTATTACTGGTAGTTTACAAAACACATTATATGCAAATCTTGAATATGTTCACTGTTTCCATCGATTTGTGTTTCTTGCATACGTTGAACTACACTTTTTTAATTTGAGTACCACATTTGTCACTCAAATTCTGAAGTTGCCTGAGTTTATCAGACATATTTATATTAATTAATTCTTTTGTATTTAAAATAATTTGTAGTTCTGATTTATCTTCATTGTCTTTGACAATTATTTTATCTAAAAACTTTTCAATATAATTTTCTAAATTGCTTTCGTCTACATCAAGATGTTTTAAAATATTTTCTTTTAAAACATTTATATATTGTTTTTGATTTTTTTGTTTTGTAGATTGTCTTTTTATTTCTTCTAATTTTGCTTTTAAACAATCTAATTGACTTTCAATGATTACATTCTTTGCTTTTAAATCATCTTTGCTTAAAATTTCATCTAAAACTAAATCAAGTAACTTTTCCTTTTTGATTAAAAGATTATTAATTTTATTTTGTAATTCAATTTTTTTAGAATTGTTTTCTTGTTTATATAAAATATCATCGTAGAATGAAAGCAATTCTTGTGTAATTTCGTTTTTATATTTTTCATAAGACTTAAAAACATTTAATAAAATATTATAAATATCTTGTTCTAACACAAATGGGGTAGGACAGTTTTTTCTACCAGTATTATTATAATCTTGGCATATCCAACGTATAATATCTCCTTTTGTTTTATAATGCTTAACTTTTCTAACGAAACCACATTTATGCTTTTCACAATATATTTTTCCGGATAAGGCATATTTTGTTTGATGTTTTTGATACAAGCTAGCTGATTTACTTCTACTTAATAATTTTTGATTTGCTTTTTCCCATAATTCCTTGCTAACAATAGGTGGAACTGCTTGATTATCTTCATATATTGTCCACTCAGATGGATTATTAAAATTTCTTTTCTTACTTCTATAATCTACAACTGTAGATAATCCTCCTGTATAAAATCCCTTATATTTAGGATTTTGTATAATTTTCTTTAAAGTATTTTGATGAATCGCATTTCCATTACGATTTAACATTCCTCTACCTTTTAGATATAAAGATAAGTTTTTTAATCCTATTTTTTCATCATTTGCATAAACTTCAAAAATCTCTTTTACAACTTTTGATTCTTCTTTATCAATTACTAACTTGCCATCATCTTTTTTATATCCCCAAATATTATCTGTCCCAAGAACTCTGCCTTTTTCAATAGACCTTTTAAATCCAAATTTGGTTCTTTCTGATAATTTTCTAACTTCATCTTGTGCCATACTAGACATTATAGTAAGTCTTAATTCTCCATCATTAGAAGCTGTTATAATATTATCTGAAGTAAAGTATACACAAACATCATATTCTAATAATTTTCTAGTATAAAGTAAGCTATCAATCGTATCTCTTGAAAATCTTGAAACCTCTTTTGTTACAATTAAATCAAATTTTTTATTTTTTCCATCTTCAATCATTTGCATAAATTTGTTTCTTTTCTTAGAACTTGTTCCTGTGATTCCTTCATCAATATAACCATTTACAAATTGCCAATTTTTGTTTGATTTAATATATTCTTTAAAATAGGTAACCTGATTATCTAAAGAATGTAACTGTTCTTCTTTTTCTGTTGAAACTCTTGCATAATATGCTACTCTTAAAGGTAAATCGAAAATTGTTTTACCGTTTATTAAATTCGTTTTTCATTTCATATAAGGTCATTTAAAACTCCTTTCTTTTGAACCTTATACAATTAATACAGAATCAATATATCGCACTTGCCTAAAGTTCTCAAGTATTTTTATCTAATTCATATAATAATCTTAATAATTTATCTTTAACAAATTTATACGTATTTTCATCAATTATATTTTCTTCATAGAATTTTTGATTAATTATATCTTCAATGTTATATCTTATAAATTTATCTTTCATATTCCATATATATTAAAATTAAAAAAATGTTATTCATTATTTTTCCATTGACTATTTTTTTAGTTTCCTCCCAATATAAAAAAGCAAGAGAAATTTTAATTTTTAAATTTCTCTTGTTTATCTAATAAATTTAGGGTTACCATCTTGTCACACCCATGTGCATGGGATTTGGTTGTAATGCTGCAGGAGTTGTAGGATGCAGAATTATTGATTCTCCTAGAGAAAGACTAATTGCAATTCTAACAAACAGCTTTGTTCCTTGTAATGGGAGATTTCCTTTTTTAATTGCAATTGCAACCATTTTTATAGCTGGAACAATGCAAGGATTTGGTGCCTCAATAGTATCTACAATTGCTGTAATTTTTGTAATACTTTTAGGCATATTTCTGACTTTGGCAATATCAAAAATATTATCAAAAACTATATTAAAAGGAATGCCATCTTCTTTTGTTTTAGAATTACCACCTTATAGAAAACCACAAATAGGCAAGATCTTAGTCCGCTCTATTTTTGATAGAACACTATTTGTTCTTCGGAAGAAGTATTTCAGTTGCAGCACCTGCAGGGCTTGTAATTTGGTTATTTGCAAATATTGCTATTGATGGTAACTCTTTACTTGATTTAATTGCAAATTTCTTAAGTCCATTTGCTCGGTCTTATGGGATTAGATGGATACATTTTAACTGCCTTTATTTTTGGAATTCCAGCTAATGAAATCGTTTTACCTATTATTCTTATGTGTTATCTTGGTGGAAATTCTTTGGTTAATTTAGATGATACTATGGCTATTGGGGAAATTTTAATTCAAAATGGTTGGACTATGCTAACTGCTATTAATGTTATGATTTTCACTTGTTTGCATTTTCCTTGTGCTACTACTTTGCTTACTATAAAAAAAGAATCTGGAAGTTTAAAATGGACTATAATTAGCTTTTTATTACCTACTATTTGTGGAATTATTATTTGTATGATTACTACATTTGCTTATAATTTACTTATATAAAATTTGACGATATTTTTTATTACAAGTTTGAGCAAAATATTTTTATATACTTTGTTAACAGTTTGAGAAAAAACAGCCCACTAGATATAATGGGCTGTTTTCCTATTCTCATTCTATAAATAATAAAGTTTTTGTAAATTTTTATCTTTTTTGTTTCAATCATAAAAATTAGTGGTATAATTTTTATAAACTACAAAAGAAACGGATGTGATTTCAAAATGGCAAATCAAAAAGAAGAAGTAAACATACCAAAAATGTATGGAAAACAATGCTTATCTTCTAAAGACGATTTTATAAAATTATACAATGTAAATACAAATGGACTTTCAAATCAAGAAGCAAGCAATAGACTTAACAAATATGGTTATAATGAAGTAAAACAATCAAAACCCAAAAGATGGTATAACTACTTTTTAGAAAGCCTATTTAGTTCTTTTAATTGCATATTACTTGGAATAATGACAATTCTTTTTTATACTGACGTATACTTATCTTCTCCTCCTAGCTATGCAAACATAATAGTCATAGCAATTTTAGTAACTGCAAGCACTTTTTTAGAGTTTTTTGAAGAATATCGTTCTAACAAAGCTGCTCAAAAATTAAAAGATTTAGTAGCTACAACTACAACTGTAATCAGAGATGGTAAAGAAGTGCAAATTCCAATAAAAGAAATAGTGCTTGGTGACATTGTAATTTTATCTGCCGGAAGTATGATACCAGCAGATTTAAGAGTTTTGGAAGCTAAAGACTTATATGTTGGACAATCCTCTCTTACTGGTGAATCTGATGCAGTACGAAAAAATGTAAATTCTGAAATTTCTGAAGAAGATTTAGATTCCATTTCAGATTTAGACACTATTTGTTTTATGGGAACAAACGTAATTAGTGGTTCAGCAAAATGTGTAGTTATAAAAACTGCTGATGATACTTATTTTGGAAAAGTTGCTCACACTATCACTGTTGGAAAGCCTAAAACATCTTTCCAAACTGGAATTGAAAACATTAGCAAATTATTAATAAGATTTATGCTTATTTTAACTCCAATTGTTTTCATATTAAATGCATGGAAACATAGTACCATTACAGCATTTACCTTTGCAGTAGCTATTGCAATATGTATAACACCTTTACTTTTGCCTGTAATTTTATCTTCTAGCTTATCAAAAGGCGCTGTAAAAATGTCTAAAAAGAAAACCATTGTAAAAAAATTAGATTCAATTCAAAGTTTTGGTGCAATGAACATCTTATGCACAGATAAAACTGGCACTTTAACAGAAGATAAAATCGTTTTAGAAAAATATTTAGATATACATGGAAATGAAGATTTACGTATTTTAAAACATGCTTTTTTGAATTCCTTTTTCCAAACAGGGCTCAGAGGAAATATTGATGAAGCAGTAGTTGCAAGAGGTCTTCAAAATGGAATGCAAGAATATACTTCCAAATATAAACTAGTTGATGAAATTCCTTTTGACTTTACTCGTAGACGCCTTTCTGTTGTTGTAACAGATGGAGAAAAAAAGCAACTAATTACAAAAGGTGCAGTAGAAGAAATACTAGACATTTGCACAATGGTTGATTTTAAGGGCGAAATTAGCCCTATCACTAATAAAATAAAAGATAATATTAAGCAAATATCTAAAAGCCTTAATAAAGATGGTCTAAGAGTTATTGCAGTATGTCAAAAAAATGATATAAACTATGTTTCTGACTTTGGAGTTGAAGATGAAAAAAATATGATTTTATTAGGTTTTATTGGATTCTTAGACCCACCAAAAGAAAGTGCAAAATCTGCTATTGAAAAATTAAACAAAGCTGGAATACGTGTAGTTGTTCTAACTGGTGATAATTTAGAAGTTTCAAAATGTATATGTGAAAGAGTTGGAATAAATTCTAAAAGAATTCTTAGCGGAGCAGAAGTAGAAAAACTTTCTGATATGGCTTTACTTAGATTACTGAGAAAAACTAATATTTTTGTAAAACTTTCTCCAATTCAAAAAGCTAGAGTTGTAAGGCTTTTAAAAGAGTCAGGCAATGTGGTTGGATATATGGGTGACGGAATAAATGATGCTCCTTCTCTTACAAATTCAGATGTAGGTATTTCAGTTGATACAGCAGTTGACATTGCTAAAGAATCTGCAGATATTATTTTACTTGAAAAAGATTTACATGTTTTACTAGATGGTGTTACAGAACGGAAGAAAAACATTTGGAAATCTTATGAAATATATAAAAATGGCAACTAGTTTTAACTTTGGAGAAGTTGTTTCTGTTATAATTGCAAGTGTTATATTACCATTTTTACCTGAAACACCTATCCAATTATTGGTTGAAGGCTTATTATATGATTTTGGACAGTTAACACTTCCACTTGATAATGTAGACAAAGAATATTTAGAAAAACCTAGACGATTCAATTTAAAAAGTTTGAAGAACTTTATGCTGTTTATGGGACCATTAAGCTCAATTTTTGACTTGATTGTTTTTGCTTTATTATGGTTTACTTTTAATTTAAGAGAGGCTAGCTTATTTCAAACAGTATGGTTTACTTATAGCATAGTTTCAAACCTTTTAGGTATGCACATTATAAGAACTGCTAAAATTCCATTTATCCAAAGTAATGCTAACAAATCAGTTTACTTTTCATCATTTTTACTAATGATTATAGGAATTATTGTGCCATTTACATTTTTAGGAAAGCTTATTGGACTTGTTCCAATTCCTCTTCCTTATATGTCAATTATAATTTTGGTTCCTATTTTGTATTGTATAGTTGCTATGTTTGCTAAGAAAATTTATATTAAAAAATATGGTGAATGGATTTAATATGTTAAAAAATCTTCTGCCTAAGACAGAAGATTTTTTATTTTACTATACTAAAATACACTACAGCAATAATTTCAAGAATAGTTATAAATGGAAAGCCAATAACAAAATTCAGTTTTTGAGTTTTATGTCTAAAAGTATACATTCCGGCAGTTGTACCTATTCCTCCTCCTAAAGCTGTAATTATAAATAATGTCTTTTCAGGAATTCTCCATGCACCTTTTTTAGCTTTCCTTTTATCTAACCACATAATAAAAAAGCCAAATAAATTTATAAAAACTATATATAAAATTATATTTTTGGTTGTAAAAAATTCATGCATTTTATCTTTCCTTCCCTAATTTTTTAACTTTAAATATATTGCTTTAAATCTTAATTCTGTCAATTATTTTTTCACATTTATTGATAATGTCTTCTTGTTTTACATTCACAATTTTTCTATTCTCCATAACTATTTTTCCATCTATAATTGTAGTTTCTACATTATAGCCCTTAACATTATAGATAATTTGTGCAAAAATATTATTAACTGGTCTTGTTAAAACATCATTTACATCTATTATTATTAAATCAGCTGTTTTTCCTTCTTCTATACTTCCTATTTTATCTGATAATTTTAAAGCTTTTGCACCATTTATAGTAGCCATTTTTAGTATTTCATAACTATCTAGTAATTTAGGATTTTCATTAATACCTTTTTGCAATAAAGCTGTATATTTCATTGTTTCAAATAAATCTAAATTACTTCCACTACCTTGTCCATCAGTCCCTAAAGAAATACATATTCCTTCATCAAGCATTTCTTTAATTTTGGCTATTCCACAACCTAATTTTAGGTTACTAATTGGACAATGCGAAACATATGTATTTGTTTGTTTTATAATTTCTATGTCTTCTTTATCTAGCTTAACACAATGTGCTAAAATATTATGGGTATTTGAAAATTCTCTTTTTATTATCTCTGCTGGGTTCTTTACACCATAATCTTTAATTATATCTTCTCTTTCCTTTTGGTTTTCACAAAAATGCATATGAACTGGTAAATTATTTTCTTTGGCAAACTCTAAACACATCTTTACATATGATAAATTACTTGTGTATAATCCATGTATTCCTACATTAAAGCTTATTAATTTATTTTTACTGTACTTTTTAATTAATTCTTCTAACTCAATTAATCTAGATTTTTCATTTTCATCATATCCCATAAGTGTACGAGTTGTTTGTAATCTAATTCCTGTTTCTATTGCTGCATCTATTATGGAATCTGTCATAAAATACATATCATTCATTGTTGTTGTACCTGTCTTTATCATCTCTATACAAGACAAAAGCGAAGCATAATATATATCTTCCTTATTTAATTTATCTTCCATTGGCCATATCTTCTTTTCTAACCATTCTTGCGTTGTATAGCCATCAACTGTTTCTCTAAATATACTCATAGCAATATGTGAATGTGTATTTATTAGCCCTGGCATAACTACTTTATTTCTTGCATCTATTACTTTGTCTACATTTTCATTAATTTGCTTAGAGATTTTTACTATTTTACTATCTTCTATCAAAATATCTATATTTTTTTCATATTTTTCTCTTTTTTCACTCATAGAAATTAGATTAGTATTTTTTATTAAAATTTTCATTTATATTTATCCTCCATATTTTTTGTCAAAGTGTGCCAAAAGGGACGTTTATTGTGGCACAAATGTGCCATTAAGAAACGTCCCCGTGGCACAAATGTGCCACCAAGAAACGTCCCCGTGACACATTTATCCAAATAAACTTAGTTGATTACTCTGGCTCATTCCTTTTAAGCAACCGTATTTTTTTAGTAATTCTGCTACTGAGTCCCCTACTTTTGAACGGATTTTCATGTCATCTATTGACATGAATTTTCCGTCTTTTCTTGCATTTGCTATTCCTTCTGCTGCTACTGTTCCTAATCCAGCTATGCTGTTTAGTGGTGGACGTATTTTACCTTCTTGTATTTGAAATTTGGTTGCATGTGATTCATATAAGTCTATTGGTAAAAATTCTAGCCCTCTTTCATACATTTCTAATACTAGTTCTAGTATTGCATACATGTTTTTGTCTTTTACACTTGCATTGTTGCCTTGTAAGTCTATTTCTTTCATTTTGTTTTTTACTTTTTCTTTTCCAAATATCATACAGTCACTGTCAAATTCGTCTGCTCTTATTGTGAAGTATGCTGTGTAATATGCTAGTGGCTGATGGACTTTGAACCATGCTATTCTAAATGCATTTGTTACATATGCTGCTGCATGGGCTTTTGGGAACATGTATTTTATTTTTTCACATGATTTTATATACCAGTCTGGTACATTGTTGTCTTTCATAAGTTTTTTGTATTCTTCCCATTTTGCTGGGTCTTTTAAGGCTTTTCCTTTACGTACTGTTTCCATTATTTTGAATGCTGGATTTGGCGGTAAGCCCATTTTTATTAGATATATCATTATATCATCACGACAGCATATTGCGTCTTGCAATGTTACTGTTCCTGCTTCTATTAAGCTTTGTGCGTTTCCAAGCCATACATCAGTTCCATGTGATAACCCTGATATTCGTATTAGTTCATCAAATGTGGTTGGTCTTGTGTCTACTAACATTCCTCTTACAAATTTTGTTCCAAATTCTGGTACTCCAAAACTACCTACTTCTGAATGTATTTGTTCTGGTGTTACTCCTAAGGCTTTTGTTGAACTAAATATTGACATTGTTTCTTTGTCGTCTAATGGCACTTTGGTTGGATTTATTCCTGTTAAGTCTTGTAACATTCTTATCATTGTAGGATCATCATGTCCTAGTATGTCTAGTTTTAATAAGTTTTGGTCTATTGAGTGGTAATCAAAGTGAGTTGTTATTATGTCTGAATTTGGGTCATCTGCTGGATGCTGAACAGGTGTAAATTCATATATTTCCCTTCCTTTTGGTACTACTATTATTCCACCTGGATGCTGTCCAGTTGTTCTTTTTATTCCTGTGCATCCTTTTGCTAGTCTTTGTGTTTCTGCTTTATTTATTGGTATACTTCTTTCTTCAAAATAATTTTTTACATATCCATATGCTGTTTTATCTGCTACTGTACCTATGGTTCCAGCTTTAAAGGTTGTTCCTTTTCCAAATATTACTTCTGTATATTTGTGTGCTTTTGCTTGATATTCACCTGAAAAGTTTAAGTCTATATCTGGCTCTTTGTCTCCATTAAATCCTAAAAATGTTTCAAATGGAATATCCATTCCATCTTTATCTAGCCTATGTCCACATTTTGGACAAGATTTGTCTGGTAAGTCAAAACCATTTTTATATCCATAGTCTGTAAAGTCTGAATATTTACAGTTTGGACATCTATAATGTGCTGGTAATGAGTTTACTTCTGTTATTCCTGTCATGTTTGCTACAAATGATGAGCCGTACAGAACCTCTTGAACCTACTATATAACCATCTTCATTTGATTTCCACACTAGTTTTTGTGCTATTATATACATAACTGAGAATCCATTTTTTATAATAGAATCTAATTCCTTATCAAGCCTTGTCTGTACTATTTCTGGCAATGGGTCTCCATATAATTCATGTGCTTTTGAATATGCTATGTCTTTTATTGTTTGCTCACATCCTGGAATATGTGGAGGACATTTTTCTGGTGATATTGGGCTTATTGGATCACACATGTCTGATATTTTATTTGTGTTTGTTACAACTACTTCATATGCTTTTTCTTCTCCTAAGTATTTAAATTCTTCAAGCATTTCTTCAGTTGTTCTTAAATATAATGGTGCTTGATTATCTGCATCATCATACTTTTGTCCTGCCTCTAAAATACGTCTATATATTTCGTCTTGTGGATCCATAAAATGTACATCACATGTTGCAACTACTGGCTTATTTAGTTTTTCTCCTAATGCTACAATTTTTCTATTTATATCACGCAAAGCTTCTTCATCTTTTACTATTTCATTTCTTATTAAAAATTGATTATTTCCTATTGGTTGTATTTCTAAATAATCATATGAATTTGCTATTTCTTCTATTTCTTCATCTGTTTTTCCAAGTTCTATAGCTTGATATAATTCTCCTGCTTCACACGCACTTCCGAAGTATTAGACCTTCAGAATATTTTTTATATAGACTTTTTAATATACGTGGTTTTCTGTAAAAATAATGTAAATGTGAATAAGATACTAATTTGTATAAATTTTTTAGTCCTACATAATTTTTAGCTAAAATTATAGCATGATATGTTTTTAGTTTCTTATATTCTTCTTTTTTTGCAATTTCATCTCTTGAAACTTCGTCTATGTCATCTACTTTTTTTGCCCCACGTTTTTTTAACATTTCAAGCATTACTTTAAATACTTTTACAGTAGTATCTACATCATCTAATGCTCTATGAGCAACTTCTACTTTTATTCCTAAATTTTCAGCAATTTTTCCTAATTTGTATTTCTTGTAGTCTGGAAATAAGTCTTTTGCTAAACTTAATGTATCTAAATATGTATAGTTAAATTCATAGCCTAAATTTTTTGCATTTTGCTTTAAAAATCCTACATCAAAGTTTGCATTATGTGCAACTATTATTGAATTACCTAAAAATTCTAAAATTTTAGGAAATACTTTATCTATTGTTTCAGCATCTTTTACCATGTCATCTGTTATATTTGTAACCTCTGATACTCTTTCAGGTATATGTTTTTCAGGATTTACAAAACAACTAAATTCATCTATAACTTCCCCATCTTTAAATTTCATGATTCCTACTTCTGTTATTTTTTCTGTAGTTGCTGAAAATCCGGTTGTTTCTAAGTCTAATACACAATAAGTTGTATCTATACTTTGCCCTTTTGCATTTGTAACTACTGGAGTTTTATCTGGAGCTAAATATGCTTCTACTCCATAAATTATTTTCATATCTGGATTGTTATACCCTAATAATTTATGTGCTTCTGGAAATGATTGTACTACTCCATGGTCTGTTATTGCAATTGATTTCATTCCCCATTTCATTGCTCTTTTTATTAAATCTGTTGCAGATGTCATTGCATCCATTTGACTCATTTGAGTATGCATGTGAAGTTCTACTCTTTTTACTTCACTATTGTCTTGTCTTATTTCTTTTTTTACGCCTTCTTCTGTTTCAATTATTGTGTTTGCCATTATACTTACTTCGTTAGAGAATTGGTCCATTCCTGATGTTCCAACGATTTTTAAGCCTTTTGATTTTTCTATTCTTTTCATTATTTTTTTTGCGTTTTCTTTATTTAAAAACGCTTTACATGTAATTGAACTTGTTCCATCATATACATCAAAACTAAATAGGGTTTTTCCAGATTTTAAAGTCTTTTCTTCAGTATATATTACTTCTCCTTGTATTGCTACTCTTTCTTCTTCTACTCCTATATCTTCAATTTTGATTATATTTTCTGTTATATTAGCAGTTGCTCCTATTATTAGTGGTGTGTCTTCTTGTTCTTCTTCAGTTGGTAGCTCAGGAACCTCAGCAAATGTTTCCATTATGTTATTTGCAATTACTGTTACATCTCCTGCATATGTGTCTAACCCTGCTTTTCCTATTATTTTTATGGCATTTGCATTTCCTAGTTTTTCTTTTATTTCATTTCCTTCTTTTATGTCTTTTGCAAATGATTTGCAAGTTATTGTTCCGCTTCCATCATATAATTCAAAAATAAGCATCCCTTTTCCTGATTTTGTTTCTCTACAGTCTACTGTGACAATTCTTCCTTCTAAAGTTACTCTGCCATCATTTGCATTTAAATCTTTTATTTTTACTTTCTTTTCTCTTGCTTTAGAAGGTTTTCCCATTATGTATTCTTTTACGTCTGAGCTTGTCTGTGATAATTCTTCATATGTTTCACTATTCTTATTATTTTTTAATTCTGATGGTAAATTATCTTGCGAATAATTAATATTTTCTAAATCTTCTGGTGGTATGTATCCTTCAATATCAGTTGGTGGAACGTAATCTACATCATTATATTCTATATTACTTGGAGTTTGGCTTTGCTCTGTATTGTTGTTTCTTTCTTCTAGCTTTCTTATTATTTCTTCTTCCTGTTTTTTATATTTTTGTTTTGCTTCTTCTAATTGCTCTTTGGTTATTTCTTCTGTTAAATTTATTTTGTATTCTTTTCCAAATAGATTTTTTATTACTTTTTCTATTTCTTTATCTGTCTTTTTTGCTCGCAAAAATTCTGCACCTATTATGTGCATTTTTACTATTATTTCTTTTTCTAAAACTTCTATGTCACTTTTTAATAGTAACATTGGTTTTGTTAATGGATATTTGTGTGCTGTATATGCTATTATATTTTTCCATTCTTCTTTTATTGATTTTTTTTCTACTTTTTCATGGTACTTTACTTTTATGTCTATATGTTCAAATTTAAATCTTTCTTGTAAAAATTTTTCAAAATACCATATTTCTTTTATTTCTATGTATTCATCAAAATATATTTGCATTTGTAAGGTGTTTTCTTTTTTTATTAGATTTAAAGCTTCTATTTGTGCATATTTTATATTTGAATTTGTAGAGTAATCGCTAAATACTTCTGATATTTTTTTATTTTTAGGTTTGTTTTCTTGTTTTTGCTTTGTTTGTATTTTTTGCTTCGTTTCCTCCAATTTTATCGCTCCTTATTTTTTATATGCTAATTTTATCATCATTTTTTTTTAACTTCAATAATTAATTCACTTTTTTTAATGTATTTTAATATTATATTTATTAATTAGCCTATGTGAAAGATTTTCTTGATAAATAATTAATTTTATATAACCAAAAAGGAGGTTTTTGTATGCCTACTAATATTGTTCAGACTGATGCTAGTTATAATTCTATTCTTTTAAGTCAAAATTTGTATGCTTTAAATCAAGTTTTTCCTTTTTTGAATATTCAAATAGTTGGAAATAGTGTGCTTGGTAAACCTATTTTTGTTGTAAAATTGGGGGAACGGACCTAATAAGGTTTTTTATTCTGCAAGTATTCATGCAAATGAATGGATTACTTCTCTTGTTTTGATGAAGTTTATTGAAGATTATGCAAATGCTTTTGTTTCTAATTCTTCTTTGTATGGATATAATGTTAAAGGTTTGTTTAATTCTAGTTCTATTTATGTTATGCCTATGGTTAATCCTGATGGGGTGGATTTAGTTACTGGAAATATTGATGTTAATTCTTTGTCTTATCAAAATGCTTTAGATATTGCTCAAAATTTTTCATATATTCCTTTTCCTGATGGTTGGAAAGCAAATATTAATGGTGTCGTTTTTTTTAACTTCCAACCAAATTATTATTTTTGATTGGAAATTAAAAAGCACTAAAGGTGTGGATTTAAAAAACTACCAAACAGTTTACAAAGTCTTATAAATACTTGAATTACACGACTTTGTGTTTTTAGATTAATTTATCAAAATTTCTTTTTGAATATAAAATTCTTCTGATTTCCATAATATTATCATTTACTGTATAAAAAACTGTATAATTATCTACATATATTCTAAAATATTTATTCTTCCTTTTTCTATTACATATATATTCTTCATAAGAATTAGGACTAAATGCTCTTTGGTTTATCTCTTTTTCAAGTTTATTAACAAAGTTATCTGCTGCTATTCTATTTTTTAATTGGTATTTAATATAATCCGTTATATTATCTAAATCTTTATAAAATAAAGGAAGATATATTATTTTATATTTTTTCTCCATTCAATTTCCTCCTTATTCTACCAAAAACTTCATCATGGGTAAGGTATTTAGTATTAGGATCTTCTGCTTCTCTATCTGCCTCATCCAATGCATTTTCAATATATTCATTATATTCTAAATCGCTCATTAGTTTAGAGTATTTTTCTAAACTCATTACTACCATTGAGCCATATCCGTTTTTTGTTAAATAAACTTCCTCATCTTCTTTTAGAACTAATTCCTCTATTTCTGGATATTTATTTCTTAAATCTGATACTGGTCTAATATTAATCATATAAATTCCTCCTTAAATTTAATTATCATAATTTTATCATTATTTTATGTATTTTTCAATATTTTATGTAAAATTTTAATCAATTTTACAATTTTTTTTATTCAAAATTTCTTCAATTTTTGTAAATTCCTCTAATTTTTCATTAATAAAGTCCTTTGCTGAAAAATTAAAATATATATAAACATTTTTATCTTTATCAATTTCAATTCTATCAATTAAGCGATATAAATACATTTTATCTATTTGCTCTAATTTCAAAAAATTTTCTATTAACTCATCTAATTTTTTTTGTTCATTTGCCTCACTTTTCGTAAGAATTTTTTCTTCTGCTTGAGTTAATTTTTGTTCTAATTCTTTCTTTTGTTTAAACAAATTTGTTCTTTCAAAAATAGATTTTTTCGAGTATCTTATATAATCCTCTTCTAATAAAATACCCTTTAACTTATCCATATACATCTTATCTAAATTGCTATTTATTTCATAAATTTTTTTATCTATTTGTTCAATTTTTCTCTTAAAAACTTCTTTTATATCAAGAGTTTTGCTATGATATTTTTCATAAACTGAACAAAAAATTTCTTTATCGGCATGAATTTGAACAATCTTTTTTACTATATGAATAATATAATTCTCAAATTTTTCATAATTGATACTTAGTGGATAGCACCCTCTTGATTTATAACCTGCGCAAGTTATATATGGATGTGATTTTGCATTTCTCTTTGAATTTTTTTTAAGAACTATTTGTAATTTCCTTTTGCAATGATAACAATAAAGTAAACCTCTTAATAAGTAGTCATATTTTAGTTTTGTGTTTGTTCCTCTCTTTTCCAAAATAATATTCACTTTTTCAAATACATCTTTGTCAATAATGGCACTATGTGTATTATTTACTCGTATTTGATCTTGTTTTTCTACTTTTCTTATTTTCTTTACCTTATATGATACAACTTTTCTTTTGTTCTGTATAGTATTTCCAATATATACTTCATTTTTCAACATATTGCATAAAGTAACTTCGTTCCAGTTATAATTTGTTCTAATACTGCCTTGTACTAGCCCAGTTTTTCTATAACCAGTTGGAGATAAATAGTTATTTTTATTCAAATAATTTACTATTTCTACTGTACCATGTCCATTTGCATACATATCAAAAATTTTTTTTACAATATCAACTACATTTTCATCAACCATTAGCTTATTTTTTATGCTAGGATGCATTTTATAGCCGATATGCTGGAATACTGCACAAATATTCACCTTGCTTTTGTTTTTCTTTATAAACACTTCTAATTTTTTTTGAAATGTCTTTTGCATACATATCATTCATAATAGCTTTAAAAGGTGTTATATCGTTATTTGTACTATCGATATAAGTGTCTATACCATCTGTTATTGCAACATATCTAATATTTTTCTCTGGAAAATAATTTTCAATGTATTCTCCAGTTTTTATATAGTCTCTACCAAGTCTAGATAAGTCTTTGGTAATAACCATATTAATGCTTTTATTTTCAATATCTTGCAATAATTCATTAAACCCAGGTCTATTAAAAGTTGTGCCTGATACACCATCATCAATGTATTCTTTTATAAGTGTTAAATTATTTTCATTTATATATCTTTGTAAAATGTTTCTTTGATTACCTATGCTTTCGCTTTCTTGCTTGTCTCCATCTTCTCTAGATAGTCTGATATACATTCCGTACTTTGAAGTTTTGACTTTTTAAATCTAACATTCTTTTCCTTTCCAGTTTTGAAAACAATGATTATTTGGCTATTATTCACTATTTTCATCAGCTTCTTTCAATAATTTATCTGATAAAGATTATTAAAAAAAGTATCTCAATATGACACTTAATTATTAGTAAAAAAAATAACACCTAATAATGTTTTTATATTATTAGGTGTTTTATATTTTTTTAGATATTTACATACCTTTGCTTAATTTCTCTCTTTTATATTATTTAAACAATTATATATTTCTTCTCTTGTTATAATTCCTTCTCGTAAAATTTCAGGTCTACCATCCACAATTTTTACTACTGTAGAACCTACTCCAATTTTACTTTCTCCTTCATCTATATAATAATCGACTTTATCTTCAAAATATTTTACTATGTCTTGTATATTTGTTCCAGATGGTTTTTCAGAAATATTTGCACTTGAAGTTGCTATTGGTACATTTGCATATTCTATAAGCTTTCTTGCAACTTCATTGTCTGGCATTCTTACTCCTATTGTATCTGTATTGGCTGTTAAAATATCTGGCACTATTCTTTTATTTTTCAATATAATAGTTAAAGGTCCTGGAAAAAATTTTTCTATCAATTTATACTCAAGTTGTGTAATGTTTGCAACTAAATTAATCATATTTATATCAGAAACTAACAAACTTATAGGTTTGTTCTTTGCTCTTTGCTTTACTTTATATAACTTTTCTATTGCATTTTTATCTAATCCATTTGTTCCTATTCCATATACTGTTTCAGTTGGAAATACCACTATTCCACCATTTGTTATAATTTCTGCTGGCTCTTTTAATTTTTCATATTTTATCTCATTTTTTAAATCTAAATAATTCTTCATTTTTTACATCATTCCTTACCAAAGCATATAATAAAAACATTTTTCACTTGGAATTAATTATATATATTATGGTTTTAATATAACTTTTATACAATCATCTTCTTTGGCATCAAAAATTTCATATGCATGTCTTCCCTGTTCTAAAGGTAATGTATGTGTAATTATGTCTGTTGCATCAAATTCACCTTTTTTTATCATTTCTAAAATTGGTTCTACATATCTGGTTGCAGGACATTGACCCATTTTTAATGTTATGTTTCTTGTAAACATATTACCTAGTGGAAAATTATTGTATTTTGTTCCATATACTCCAACTAATGCTATATGTCCACATTTTCTAACTGCTTGAGAAGCTATTTCAATTGCAGATTTAGAACCTCCTTGTAACTTTAATGCTGTTTCTAGTTTTTCTACAACTGACATTTTACCATCTACACCTACACAGTCTATTACACAATCTGCCCCTCCATGTGTAATTTCTTTAATATAACTTCCCGTTTCGTCATATTCCTCAAAATTTACTATTTCAGCTCCATAACTTTTGGCATGCTGTAATCTATATCCTACTCTATCCACTGCAATTACTCGTGAAGCTCCTTTAAATATGCACCATTTTATAGTAAGTAATCCAACTGGTCCACATCCAAGTACTGCTACTGTATCTCCTTTTTTTACATTTGCAATTTCTGTTCCCCATAGTGATGTTGGCAGTATATCTGTTAAAAATAGAACTTGCTCATCTTTTAATTCTTCTGGTACTACTTTAGGTCCAATATTTGCGTGTGGTACTCTAATATATTCTGCTTGCCCTCCTGCATAATTTCCATATGATTTACTATATCCAAGTAATCCACCCGCTTCACCATATTCATTACTATTGTCACATTGGCTATATTCTTGATGTTCACAAAAGAAGCAATGACCACATGCTACTGGAAATGGTATTACAACTCTGTCCCCTTTTTTTATGTTTTTTACGTCTTTTCCTACTTCTTCTACAATTCCCATTGTTTCATGCCCTAATACAAAACCATCATACATTCCTTTAACTAACCCATGTACTAAATGTAAGTCTGAACCACATATGGCAGTTGATGTTACTTTTACTATTATGTCATCATCTTTTTCTATTTTTGGGTCTTCAACTTTCCTATAATCTACCTTTTGAATTCCATCATAAACAAGAGCTTTCATATAAATACCTCCATTTTTATTTAGAGATATTATTTGTATTTTTGTAATTATTATTCACATTTTAATCTATATTTATTAGCTCATATTGCTAATGATTATTTTTCAATATAAGTTTTATTTGTTTAACAAATATACTGCTAAGTTTAAATATGATGCAAATAGTATCCATATTAAATATGGTATTTGTAATAATCCTGATAATTTATTTTTCTTATAAAAATTAATTATCATTATAATTACTATTATATCTAGTAATATTATCCATAAAAATGCAAATAGTCTCCATTTTAATGAAAAAAATATGATTGACCATAATGCATTTATAAAAAGCTGTAAATAGTATATAAATTTTGTTTTTGAATCAATTAGTGATTTATTTTCAAGTATTCCATATGATATTCCCATTAAAGTATAAAGTATTGTCCAAATGATTGGAAATAGAATGGCTGGTGGTGAAAGAAATGGTTTTTGTAGTGAATTATAATCTATGGATTTTGATATGATTAAACCAACTATTCCACCTATAATTACGGGTATTAATATAGATTTAGCATATAATTTAAATTTTGACATAAATTATCACCTCTCTATATAATTTTATTATTTCTATTTTGGAATATGATATCACAACTTAAATTTAAATTCATTGAATGTATTTTTTATTCCTAATTACCCTTTATATTCTCCACCATTTATATGCATAACTTGACCTGTAACATATGATGAATCATCACTTGCTAAGTAAATAAATAATGGTGCTATTTCA
>CANRPI010000019.1 GCA_947632475.1 uncultured Clostridia bacterium
ATTTTATCACAAAGAAGTTCTATTTGTGTTTTATCTACTAAATTTATTGCGAAAAATTTTTATTCCTCAATGCTGACGTTTTTAATGATTTTAAGAGAACTTTACATATTTTTAACAAAAGTTGAAATTGACAATATTTTGTGTTAATATAATTAATAAAGAATAGGTAACATTGTTTTTAAAGTTGTAGTATAAACACTTTTAAATAAAGCTAAAAAGAAGGGATTATATGGAAATAGAAAATCTAAATTTACAAGAAAAAATAGGACAAATGTTAATGGTAGGAATAGATACGAGTTGCACAAAAAATGATATAGAAAAATTAATAACAAAATATAAAGTGGGAGGGATTCTACTTTATAAAAAAAATTACAAAAATTATGAACAAATGTTAAGTTTAATAAATTATATAAAAAAGTTAAATAAAACAAACAAAGTACCAATATTTATAGCTACAGACCATGAAGGTGGAAGGGTAAATAGGATGCCAAAGGAGTTTGAAAACATACCTGCTGCATATAAATTAGCTAGAAGTGGTAAAGAAGATACAGTAAAACAAGCAGGGGAGATAATGGCTAAAATGTTATCATCATTAGGATTTAATTTTAACCTAGCACCGGTTTTAGATATAAAAAGATTTCCAGATAATCATGCAATAGGTGATAGAGCGTTTAGTGAAGATAAAAATGAAGTGTCAAAATGTGGAATTACATACATGAAAGAACTACAAAAAAGAAATATTGTGTCAGTAATAAAACATTTTCCAGGACATGGTTCAACTTCTAAAGATTCACATTTTAGTATCCCAAAAATAAAAAATATTCAGGACTTAGAAGCTCAAGATATGAAACCATTTGAAGAGGCTATTAAAAATGGAGCAGATTGTTTGTTGGTAAGTCATTTGAAAATAAAGGGGATAACAAACAAATTCCCAACTTCAATGAGTAGAAAATTTATTACTAAATATATAAGAAAAAAATACAGATATAATGGAATAATAATTACAGATGATGTGAGAATGAGGGCTGTAAGAAATTTATATGGAAAAAATAAGGCAGTAAAAATAGCATTTGAAGCGGGAAATGATATTATATTACTTAAACATAACAAAGGTGTTTCTATAATAGATGAGTTAATTAAAAGTGTAGAAAGAAGTAAAATAAAGCAGGCGAGGGTAGGTAGAAGTGTAAAAAGAATTTTGCAAATAAAGAGCAAATATAATATAAATGACGAAGAAATAATTTATAATGAAAATTTTGTAAATGAAATAAATAGTGAAATAAAAAAGTGTATCATTTAGATGTTTCTTAATGTGCCACTGGGAACGTTTTTTTGACACATTTGCACCCTTGAGGACGCTTCTTCTTGGCACATTTGTGCCAAAGAGAAACGTCCTCGTGGCAATTTATGGCAGACATTCTTTAGGTGGTTCTTTAAAACTTAAATACCAAGAAATGCCATTTCGATTTTTTTCTATTTCAGCATTTCTTTCTTCTAAAGCTTCAAATGTTTGAGGTGGTGGTATGATTACTGGTTGATTTGGCATCCAGTTTGCAGCAGTTAGACCATTACTACAATCAGCTATTTGCAAAGCTTGCACGATTCTTATTATTTCAGGAATAAAACGCCCTACATCTAAAGGATAAACTAATATAGTTCTAATTATGCCTTTGTCATCAATAATAAATACATTTCTTACTGTTTTTGTATTGCTAATGTCATTTGATATCATTCCATATTTTCTTGCTATTTCTCCGCTTCTGTCAGCTATTATTGGAAAAGAGATTTTGATTCCAGTTTTACGGTAAATGTCATATATCCATGCTAAATGTGAAGCATTACTGTCAATGCTTAACCCTAAAAGTTCTGTATTTAATTCTTTGAAATATGTATGTGCTCTGGTAAAAGCAATCATTTCGGTTGTGCATACAGGGGTAAAATCACCTGGGTGAGAGAATAAAACTAGCCATTTGCCCTTATAATCTGTTTCTAAATTGATTGGGCCAAAAGTTGTTAATGCTTCAAAATTGGGAGCCTTTTGACCGATTTTTACATTTCCATTCATCATCAATTCATAATCCATTTAAATTACCTCCGATATATTTTTTATATTTTATTATGAATTAAAATAAAATGTTACAAATAATAGAAAAATACAAAAGTAAAATAAAAATATCTCAGAAATATAAATAAAATCTGAGATATAAAAATATTAACTATTTGTAGAAAATTTTTGTTTAGTAGAATCTATTTTTTGTTGTTCAGCTGTATCAGTTTTATACCAACCTTTTTCAGCCATCATATTATAAATTTTATTTTGAATATCTAAAGAAGTATTTAAAGCATCTTTAAAAGCTGCATGAACTTCAGCAGTAGTAGACTCAAGAGTACCATGAAGATATAAATCGCAAACTCCTTTAATTATTAAAAGTTCTTTTTCCATTAAATCTTTGTCTTCCATAACTTTTCATTCCTTCCATATAAGTATTTAACAATTACAATAAATTTAAAAATTTATTATATAAATCATTATGTTGTTGTTCTAATGTTTTCATATACTCTGCAAGAGTAACATCTTTTAACTGATTAGAAGCTTGACAAGAACATGTTTTCATAATTTTTTCATGTCCTAAAGCATCTTCAACATACAAAAGTTCTTTACTTGTCATACAAATCACCACCTATAAACAGTATTAACTAAATTTACAAATATATTCACTCAAAAATTATAAATATTTTTTCAAAGTTTCAACACTGTCTTCTTGCATAACGACGAAATCATTTAAAATATTTCTAACATCAGGAGAGACATCATCATTTTGATTTAGTAAACGACGACCTTCAATAATTCCCATATTAGTTCCTTGCATTAATAGCTCAGATATTTTAGAATTACTAGTATCTGACATAGTTTTCATTTGAATTCCATACCAAGTCATCATTTTATTCATAGCATTTGTTTCATGAGGTTCTTTGTCACTAAAGTTAGAATATAAATCATTAACTCTTCTTGAAATGTCTTTATATTTGTTATACTCTACATCTAAAACTTGTTTAAAATTGTCATCAGAAACTTTTTCAGAAACAAAAGAAATAGCGTCCATTCCCATAGTTGCACCCTTATTAACTTCATCTAAAATGTTTAAATTTTGATTTTCCATAAAAACTCCAATCTAGGCTAAGTAGCCTTATTTATTAATTAAAGCTTACTTAATGTAAACTTAGGTTACTATTCATAGCTTATAAGTTCCAAATTTATTAATTTTGAATTTTATTAACCATGAACTGTAACAACTATAGTTATTATTTACAAAAAATATTAAAAAAATGTATGTTTTTAATATTTTTTATGATATACTAACAAATAGATTAAAAATTTAATAGCAAATGAAAGGAATGGAATTAAATATGGAAAATAAAAAAATATCTGAAAAAATATTTTACATAGGAGCAAATGATAAAGACTTAGATATATTTGAAGGACAATACAAAATCCCAAATGGAATATCTTATAATTCGTATATAATAAAAGACGAAAAAATTGCAATAATGGACACAATAGATAAAAGAAAAACAACTGAATGGCTAGAAAACATTGAAAATGTTTTAAATGGAGATATACCAAATTATTTGGTAATTTCACATTTAGAGCCAGATCATGCTTATAATATAGAAATGATTTCGAAAAAATATCCTAATATGAAATTAGTAGGAAACCAAAAAACATTTGAGATGTTACCTCAATTTTTCAATATAGAAAATTTAGAAGAAAGAAAAATAGTTGTAAAAGAGGGAGATACCTTAAGTTTAGGAGAACATTGTTTACAATTTTTTATGGCACCAATGGTACATTGGCCAGAGGTAATGGTAGAATATGAACAAAAAGAAAAAATATTGTTTTCAGCAGATGGTTTTGGAAAGTTTGGAAGCTTAGATGTAGATGAACCATGGGAAGAAGAGGCAAGGAGATATTATTTTAATATTGTTGGAAAATATGGAATGCCTGTTCAAGCTCTATTAAAAAAAGCGTCAACTTTAGATATAAAAACAATATGTCCATTACATGGTCCAATATTAAGAGAAAATTTAGAGTATTATATTAAAAAATATGATATGTGGAGTAGGTATCAATCTGATGACGAAGAAACAGTATTAATACTTTGTGGTTCAATACATGGAAATACTTTAAATTGTTGTAAACAATTACAGCAAATATTAAAAAATGAAGGAAAAGAATCTATATTGTTGGATATTACAAGAACAGATACAGATGTATTACTTTCAAATGCGTTTAAATATAAAAAAGTAATATTTGCGTCATCTAGCTATAATGCAGGGTTATTCTCACCAATGGAAAATTTATTAAATTGGTTAAAAGCAAAGAATTATCAAAATAAAAAGATAGGTTTAATTGAAAATGGTTCATGGGCACCTAGTGCAGCAAAAGTTATGAAAGAAATTATTGCTCAAATGAAAAATATTGAAATAATTGAGCCAGTTGTAACTATAAAATCAACTTTAAATGAAGAAAGTAAAAAAGCTTTAAATGAATTAGCTAAAAATATGAATAGTAATTCTTAAAATTCACATAATATTAATATGAACAAAAACCTTGTTCATATACTTAATATGTGGAGGTAAAAAAATGGAAGGAAATCAAAAAATTAACTGCACAGTAGAAAGCTGTAGATTTAATAATCAAGAACAAAATCAATGTATGCTACAATCAATACAAGTTGCACCAATAGATGATTGTGAGACAATGGAATCTGATGAATCAATGTGTGCAAGTTATGAATATCAAGATGAGAATGAAGATTAGTGAATTTTTTGTCGCAACCTTATAAATAAAGGTTGCGTTAATTATATTTATATAACTGTTAATCTAAAAGGAAAGAGAGGCTTTTTAAATATAATTAATTATCTTGACATATTAAAAAAATAGAAATAAAATAAGCTTAAGATAATAATAAAAGAATGGAGGAAAAATTATGTTAGTAACAACTAAAGAAATGTTTGAAAAATCAATGAAAGAAGGATTTGCAGTAGGAGCGTTTAATATAAACAATATGGAAATAATGCAAGCAATAGTAGATGCAGCACATGAAGCACAATCACCTGTAATATTACAAGCTTCATCAAGTGCTATAAAATATGCAAGAATAAATTACTTAATGAAACTAGTAGAAGCAGCAGTAGAACAATACCCAGAAATACCAATAGCAATACATTTAGACCATGGACCAGATTTTGAAACTGCAAAAATGTGTATAGACAATGGTTTTACATCTGTTATGATAGATGGTTCAAAATATGATTTTGAAGAAAATGTAAATTTAACAAAACAAGTTGTAAATTATGCACATAGCAAGGGAGTAGTGGTAGAAGCTGAGCTTGGTAAATTAGCAGGAATAGAAGATGATGTAAATGTAGAAGCATCAGATGCAATGTATACAGACCCAGCACAAGCTGAAGAATTTGTAAAAAGGACAGGATGTGATTCTTTAGCAATAGCAATTGGAACTAGTCATGGAGCATATAAATTTAAGGGAGAAGCAAAACTTAGATTTGATATTTTACAAGAAATAAAATCAAGAATTCCACAAACACCAATTGTGCTACACGGAGCATCAACTGTAATACCTGAATTAGTAGAAATGTGCAATAAATATGGGGGAAACATACCTGGAGCAAAAGGTGTACCAGATGAAATATTACACCAAGCAAGTATATCTGGAGTATCTAAAATAAATGTTGATACAGACTTAAGACTAGCAATGACAGCAGGAATTAGAAAAGTATTTGTAGAAGAGCCAAGTGCTTTTGACCCAAGAAAATATTTAACTCCTGCAAGAGAGTTGATAAAAGAAACTGTAAAACATAAAATGGTAGATGTATTTTGTTCAGCAAATAAAGCATAGTATGCTAAAAAGGACGTTTCTTAATGTGATAATATATTATTAAGAAACGTCCCTTTTGGGCATAATTATCTGTTTTTCAAATTTATAGCAATTTGTCTTTCAGCATCCTTTTTAGCCAAATCTTGGCGTTTATCATAAAGTTTTTTACCTTTTCCAATACCTAACTCAACTTTAACAAAATTTCCTTTAAAATACATACGAATAGGAACCAGAGAATAGCCTTTTTGTTTAAGAAGGCCAGTAAGTTTATTAATTTCTTGTTTATTTAAAAGTAATTTCCTATCGCGTAAAGGATCTTTATTAAAAATATTGCCATGTTCATAAGGACTAATATGCATACCACAAATAAAAACTTCGCCATGTTTTATGTAGGCATAGCAATCTTTCATATTAACTTTTCCGCTTCTAATAGACTTTATTTCTGTGCCAAAAAGGACAATTCCTGCTTCTATAGTATTTTCAATAGTATAATTATGATAAGCAGTAGGGTTTTTAGCAATTAATTTTTCACTCATAATATAAAAATCCTTTCAATAAAAAGAATAATTTAATTATAGCACATAAAATAAAAAAAGAAAATAGCTCGCAATTAAAATAATAACGAGCTATTTTATAATTAATCTTTGTCATCATAATTAGAAGTACGAATTTGCATTGAGTAATACCAAACTAAAGCAATAATTGCAATTGCTGCAATTCCTAAAATAAGCCAAGTCCAAGCAGTAGAGTTCATTCCCATAAAAGTTGCATTATCACCAGTTGTAGATGTTCTAGTTGCTGTGTAATTTCCTGCCATAGAATTATTATTAGTAGATCCAGTTGTAGTATTTCTATCATCTTTACCCATAGTGTCACCTGTAGTTTTATTAGCATCATTTTCTAAATTACCAGTTGCATCTTTTGAAGTATTAGAAACATCTTTAGCTGCATCTTCAACAGCATTTTCAGCACCGCCAACTATGTCTCTTACACCATTAGCAGCATCTTCAAAACCATTATTGTTATCAGCTGCAAAAGAAAATGTAACAGAAAAAATAAAAGCTACAATTATTGCAAAACTTATTAATAATTTTTTGTACATAAAATTATCCTCCTATTTAGATTTCAAATAATTAGTCATCTTTTGAATAGAAACTAATTTTAGTAATATTATTTAAAAAAATTGAAAAAAATATACATATAAAAAAACGAAATTTATCTTTAAAATGTAAAAAATTTCATTAAAAAATGTAATTTTTGTTTTAAAAATAAAATTTCGTTTTAAAATATGTATTAACAAATTAATTATTTGCCCATTCTTATTAAAATTGCTATTGCTAGTAAAATTAGAAGTATACCAATAACTATGATAAGTATGTTTAATATAGTTGATAATTCTAATTTTGTTCCTGATGATAAAGCGTTAGAGACTACTGCAGAAGAAGGTACAGCAGTGTTACTTTTTAAATTATTAGTGTTATTGTCTAAATTTTCATCTTCAGAATTTGAAGAGTTTGTATTGCTTTCTGAACGTGAACGATTATCAGAATTGCTTGTGTTATCATCTTCTTCAACTTCAGATGATAATTCATCAGTTATATTTGCTTCTGCAGCATAACAAAAACTAAAATTTAATATTAGTAATAATACTAACATTATTGTAATTATAAATCTTGATTTGTTTCTTAACATTTTAATATACCTCCTGAAACATAAGTTAAGTTTCTGTTCTTTTGTTTTTATAATACATATATAATATCACAAAATATAAAATAATGTCTAGTATTTATGAAAAAATATTATAAAAATTGATATTTTGCCTTAACAATAACAGTTAAATATAATTTTTCAAGATAAATAACGATATATAAAATTGAATAAAAGAAACATTGATAGATATATAAACATAGGTAAAATTGATATATTACTTGAAGGAAAATATTGGTAAAAAATAATAAATTTAATACTCGTGTAGTACTTGACTTTTATAAATAATTATAGTATAATTTTATAACGCTTCGTATAAAAAGGTAAAGGTAATATCTTTACCAGAAGCTAAACTAAGAAAGGAGTAAAACTAGTAACCCGTTCACCCAAGCATAAAAAAGCAAAATAAGGAGTACAAAACAAAATGAAAACAAAAACAAAAAAAATGGTTGGAGTATTTGTGATGATTGTTGTATATATCATCATAAAAAAGTGGAGTGATGATGGGGATACCATAGATGTGGAAACCATCAAGGGAGCATACAAAGTCTCCCATTAGTTTTATTCTATCTAATGTTCCCATGAGACACTTTGTCTTGTGGGACATTTATTTTAATAAAAATTAAAAAATTAGGTAAAAATTCTAATATGCAACTAAAAGTTGACAAAAAACAACCTAAAATTGGTAGAATGCAACCAGTTTAGAAAGTATAATTTAAGACAAGAAAGGAGGGAAAATATGAAATTATCAGATAATTTAAGAAAAATTAGAAAAGAAAACAACATGTCACAAGAACAACTTGCAGAAAAATTAGGAGTATCAAGACAAGCGGTTTCAAAATGGGAATCAGGACAAAGTTATCCAGAAATGGACAAAGTTTTACTAATTTGCAAACTCTTCAACTATAATATTGATGAGCTTATGAATGAAAACATTAAAGTAATTGATGAAAATAAACAATCAAAAATTAACTTTAACAAATACATTGATGATTTTTTTGAATTTATTACTAAAACAATAGATATGCTAAGTGTAATGACTTTTAAACAAAAAATAAAATGTATATTTGAACAAATTTGGATACTTATATTTCTAATTATAACATTTCTTATAATAGGTGCAATCGGCAATTTAGTAGTTGTAGGAATATTTGGAGGTATAAATTATAAAATATTTTCTATAATTAGAAATGTACTACAATCTATTTATATTATTTTGGGACTAATAGTAGGAATTACAATATTTCTACATATTTTTAAAACAAGATATTTAGACTATTATGAAATTGTTAAAGAAGAAACAAAAGATGAGAACTCAGAAGAACAAGAAAATAATGGAATACAAAAAGAAGCGGAAAACAGTAAAATAAAGAAAATTATAGAGAAAAAAAGAGAAAAGATTATAATAAGAGATCCTAGTCATTCTCAATCTAAATTTTTAGCTGGAATAATAAAAATAGTACTATTATTTATAAAATTTGTAGTTGTATGCTGTGCAATAGGATTTTCAATTCCATTTATAAGTTTAGTTGCATTATTAATATTAAGTTTTCTATTTGTAAGAACAGGACTAATATTTTTAGGAGCATTCCTAGGAATAATATCAGCATTAATTATAAATTTCATTATCTTAGAAATATTATATAATTTTATAGTAAGTAAAAAGGCAAATAAAATGAGAATGGCCATTTCATTTATAACTTCTTTAATTTTAGCTGGAATAAGTATAGGCATAATATCTATTGGTATTACAAAATTTAATTATGTTGAAGAAAATAATAAAATAGAAGACACTTATAACATTGAAATGACACAAAATCTAGTGATAAATGTTTCAAACAATACAATTAACTATATAGAAGATAATACAGATGAAATAAAAATTATAGTAAAACATTCAAAATATTATGTATCAAATTTAATAAATAATAATGAAAGAGCTTATCTGTATTTTACACCAAATAATTACAAAACTATGGAAGTTATAAGAGACATAATAGAAGATATAAATAATAAAGAAATAAAGAATTATTATAATGTAAATGTAGATGTATATGCTTCTAAAGAAAATATTGAAAAAATTAAGAAAAATAAAGAAATAATGTATAATAACATGTACTACTAAAAGTAACATTCTCCTTTAATTTTCTATATTATATATAAAAATTAAAAGGAGAGTGTTATTTTTATGGATTATCAAAGAGTTGCTAGAGCCAGGAGATATTTATATCGATTTGACCAAATTTTAGACGAAATGGCAGAAAAAATGTTAAATCCAAATATAGTAAATAATATAACCCTAAATTTTATAGAATGTATGATACCACACCATCAGGCTGCTATATATATGTCTGAAAATTTACTAAGATATACTTATTATAGACCATTGCAAACAATTGCAAATAACATAATACAAATGCAAACAACAGGAATTGAACAAATGAGGCAAATAGCAAGCACTACATCAGGCTTTTCAAACATGCCAAGAGATGTAGAAATTTATATGGCAAGATATTTTGAGATAACTAAAGATATGTTAGACAAGATGAAAAATAGTCCAAGATGTGTAAGTATTAATTTAGATTTTGTAAATGAAATGATACCACATCATAAAGGTGCAATAGCCATGTGTGAAAACTTATTACAATATAGAATAGACCCTAGATTAAAACATGTAGCAGACACAATTATTAGAGAACAAAGTCAAGGAGTAAGAGAACTTACCCAAGTTCAAAGAATGTTGTGTAGCAGTTAGTTGTCAAAATTTTTATTTGACAAGAAAAAAATAAAGTAGTAAAATAGAAATTATGGCAAATTAAGTTTAAAAAATTAAATAATTTTTTAAACTTAATTTATGCTTAAAAGAAAGGGATGACAAAAGAATGGAAAAAGAAGAAAACATATTAGGAAAGGAAAAAATAGGAAAACTAATAAGAAAATTCTCCATACCTAGTATAATATCATTATTGGTAAACTCCTTATATAATATTGTAGACCAAATATTTATAGGGCAGGGCGTAGGATACTTAGGAAATGGAGCAACAAATGTGGTATTTCCACTTAGTATGATAGGACTAGCAATATCATTAATGATAGGAGACCGGTTCATCAAGTTATTTAAGTTTAAAACTAGGTGAAAAAAAGAAAGACGAAGCATCAAAAGGAGTAGGAAATGCAATAATTATATCAATTATATTATCTACAATCTTTTGCATTTTGGTATTAACGTTTTTACCAGTATTTTTAAACATATTTGGGTGCACAGATGCACTAAGAGAATATGCTACAAATTACCGGAAGAATAATAGCAATAGGTTTACCATTTGTAATGATAGGAACAACACTAAACTCAACAATTAGAGCAGATGGAAGCCCAAGATATTCAATGATGTCAATGGTATCTGGTGCTGTACTAAATATAATTTTAGACCCAATTTTCATATTTATATTTAAAATGGGAGTAGAAGGAGCAGCAATAGCAACTATCTTAAGTCAATTTTTAACATTTGTAATTAATATTATATATATAAAGAAATACAAATCAATTACATTAAATAAAGAAACACTAAAACTAAAATTAAATATAATTGGTAAAATATTAGCATTAGGAATAAGCAGTTTTATTACACAAATGAGTTTTGTTTTTGTTGTAGCAGTAGAAAACAACTTACTTGCTAAATATGGACAAAATTCAAAATTTGGTTCAGAAATACCAATAACAGTATTAGGAATTGTAATGAAAATAAGTCAAATATTAAATAGCATAATAGTTGGAATAGCAGTTGGAAGTCAACCAATATTTGGATATAACTATGGAGCAAGAAAATTTGATAGGGTAAAAGAAACCCTAAAAACAGTATTAGGAATAAGTGTATTGATTAGCACAATTGCATTTATATTATTCCAAACAATACCAGAAAAATTAATATTAATATTTGGTAGCGGAGATGCAAACTACATGGAATTTGCATGTTTATCATTTAGAATATATTTAATGTTATGTATTTGTAATGGAATTCAAATTCCATCAGGAATATTCTTCCAAGCAATTGGAAAAAGTAGTAGAAGTGCAATACTATCATTATCTAGACAAATACTATTTTTAATACCAGCAATGGTAATATTAAGTAATATATTTGGATTAATGGGAGTTTTATATTCAGGACCATTTGCAGATGGTTTAGCATTTATATTAGCAGTAGCATTTTTAATTATAGAATTACGAAGATTAAAATCAAATGAAAGCCAAAGCCATGCTTTAATAGATGATACAAGTACAGACAATAAACTACAAAATCAACTAGTAATAACAATATCTAGAGAATATGGTTCAGGAGGAAGATATGTAGGAAGGATAGTTGCAGACAAATTAGGAATAAAATTTTATGATAAGGACTTTATTGAAAAATTAGCAGAAGAAACAGGATTATCAGAAGAATACATTGAAAACAATGAGCAAAAAAGAAATAAATTAGATACATTAAATAATGGATATTATTCAGGATTAAATAATGCAGATGAATTATTTATTCAAGAATCAAAATTAATAAAGCAAGTAGCTAAAAAAGAATCATGTGTAATTATAGGAAGATGTGCAGACTTTATATTAAAAGAACAACCAAATACAATAAAAATATTTATTTACAGCAATATGGAAGACAAAATAAAAAGAGCAACTGAAATTTATGGATTTAACAAAGAAAAAGCAGAAAAAGAAATCAAAAGAATTAACAAGTTAAGGGCAAATCACTATAAATATTACACAGGAAAAGAATGGAAAGACAACTCAAATTATGACATATGTATAAACAGCGATACTTTAGGAGTAGAAAAAGCTGCAGACATAATATGTCAAATAGCAAGAGAAAAAGATATAGTTAAAAGTATTGACACATAAAGAATAATCATATAAAATAATCATGAAAAAACTTAAAGAACATTAGCAAAATAAAAAGTAGGGAGGAAATATATAATGGAATTAAAAGGAAGTAAAACAGAAAAAAATTTGATGGAAGCTTTTGCAGGTGAATCACAAGCAAGAAACAAATATACATACTTTGCAAGTAAAGCAAAAAAAGAAGGGTATGAGCAAATAGCAGCATTATTTTTAGAAACAGCTGAAAACGAAAAGGCACATGCAAAAATATGGTTTAAATTACTACAAGGAGGAGACATTTTACCAACAACTGACAATTTAAAGGCAGCAGCAGAAGGAGAAAATTATGAATGGACAGACATGTATGACAGAATGGCAAAAGAAGCAAAAGAAGAAGGATTTGACAACATAGCATATTTATTTGAAGCAGTAGGAAAAATTGAAAAAGAACATGAAGAAAGATTCAAAAAATTACTAGAAAACGTAGAAAATGGATTAGTATTTAGCAAAGATGGAGACAGAATCTGGAAATGCAGAAATTGTGGACATATAGTAATAGGAAAAAGTGCTCCAGAAATTTGCCCAGTATGTAGTCATCCAAAAGCATATTTTGAAATAAAAGCAGAAAATTATTAAAAATAACAAATAAAACATAGGCGATTATTTTTGTATAAATTTACAAAAATAACCGTCTTTAATTATGCACTTGAAAAATTATAAAAAAAGTCATATAATATTTAGCATAAAGGAGAAAAAAATGCCAAAATTTTTTGTAGAAGAAAATCAAATAAAAAACAATGAAATAATAAATATATGTGGTTCAGATATAAATCATATAAAAAATGTGTTAAGAAAAAAGATTGGAAATGAAATAATTGTATGTAATAAATCAAATTCAGAAGATTTTTTATGTGAAATTACAAAAATATGTGATAATAATATTGAATGTAAAATAAAAGAAAAGCTAAATAACAAAGTAGAATCAAATGTGTTAGTAACCATATATCAAGGACTTCCTAAAGCTGATAAAATGGAATTAATTATTCAAAAATCTGTAGAGCTAGGAGTTTTTGAAATAACTCCTATAGAAATGGAAAGATGTGTAGTTAAACTAAATGGAAAAGATAGTTTAAAAAAGATACAAAGATGGCAAAAAATTTCAGAAGTTGCTGCAAAGCAGTGTGGAAGGGGTAAGATTCCTAAAATAAATAATATAACTAATATAAAAAATATTTGTAATTTAATACCAAAGTATGATATAGTATTATTAGCGTATGAAAATGAAGAAAAAAATACTCTAAAAAATGAATTACAAAAAATAAAAGAACAATGTCAATCTTTTAATAAAAATTTGGAAAACATAAATATTGCAGTTATAATAGGACCTGAAGGAGGAATAACTGAAAATGAGGTTGCAGCTTTAAAACAAGCTGGTGCTAAAGTTATAACATTAGGAAAAAGAATATTAAGAACAGAAACAGTTGCAATAAATATTTTAAGTATAATAATGTATGAATTAGAAACGGATAATGTAAATTGCTATAAAAAGTAATATTTGTAATAGAAAGGAATTTTAATTTGAAAAAAAATAATAAAGATAATATTAAAAATTCAGATTTATATGAAAATGCAAAACACCAAGAAATAGATAAAGAAGAAAAGGCAAAAAGGCAAATATATTTGAGAAAGATATTTTTAAATGTTCTAAAAGCTATAGCAATAATGCTTTATTTTGTATTATTAAATGTTGCATATATAAATTTAAAACAAGAAGTACTTATTAAAGATATAGAAATATTTTCAATTGCTTTTCTAGTTTTTGGATTAGTTGAACTAGAAATAGCATACAAAAAAGATGATGGAAGTATTGTAATAAGTGCAGTAGAATTATTATTACTGGCATTTCATAATTTATCAATAATGCATGTAATAACTATGTATAAATATGATTTTAGATTATATTTATTAACATCATCATATGTATTTTCAATATATTATATTTTAAAATCAATTATAATATATACAAAAGAGAGAAAAGAATATTTAAATACATTAAATGATATATCTGAAATAGTAAAAAAAGATGAGCCAATTAAAAAGGAAGCTAAAAAGCAATCAAAAAATAGTGCAAAAGAAAAATAGAGATTAATTGTAAATTGGAAAGGATGTTATTTGAAATGATTAGAAGTATGACAGGATATGGAAAAGCTAATTTAGAAATAGACCAAAGAAAATATCAAATGGAAATAAAAACTATTAATCATAGATATTTAGATATAACTATAAAAATGCCAAAGATTTTAAGCTATTTAGAAGATGAAATAAAAAAAATAATTTCAGGCAAAATAAAAAGAGGGAAAATAGATGTATTTATCACATTTGAAAATAATTCATTAGAAGGAAAAGAAATAAAAATAAATACAGAACTTGCAAAAGCATATATAACTGAACTAAAAAAACTTGCAGAACAAGAGAAAATATTAAGTAATATTGAAGTAACAGAAATAACAAAATATCCAGATGTGCTAAAAATTCAGGAAAATCCAGAAGATGAGAAAATAAAAAATGAAATAATAGAATTAACAAATCAAGCAACACAAAATTTAATAGCCATGAAAAATGCTGAAGGTAGAAAGATTGCAGAAGATTTAATACAAAGAATAAAAACAATAAAAGAAAAAAATGATAAAGTATCTCAACTTTCTACTGGACTTATTGAAGAATATGTAGTAAAATTAGAAGGAAGAATTAAAGAAATTTTAAGAAATCAAGAAATTGATAAAACAAGAATTGCTCAAGAAGTTGTAATATATGCAGATAAATGTTCAATAGAAGAAGAAGTAACAAGATTAAAAAGTCATATATCACAATTTGAAAAATTATTAGAAACTGATGAAGCTGTAGGTAAGAAACTAGATTTTATAATACAAGAAATGAATAGAGAAACAAATACTATAGGGTCAAAAGCAAATAATCTAGAAATCACAAATGAAGTAATAAATATAAAGACAGAAATAGAAAACATGAGAGAACAAGTTCAAAATATAGAATAGAAAGGATTTGATAATATGCAATTAGTAAACATAGGATTTGGTAACATAGTTTCATCAGAAAGAATAATAGCAATAGTAAGTCCAGAATCTGCACCAATAAAAAGAATAGTGCAAGAAGCAAAAGACAGCAAAACAGTAGTTGATGCAACTTATGGAAGAAAAACAAGAGCAGTATTAATAATGGATTCAGGACATATTATTTTGTCAGCAATACAACCAGAGACAGTAGGCTCAAGAATTGACAAAACAATTTCACAAGATGAATTAAATAAGCAAGGGCTATAAAAAATTAAAAAAATAAGAGGAGTGTAAAAAATGATAGTAAAACCAACTGTTTCAGAATTATTAACAAATGAAAGCAATGCAACCAATCGCTACGAATTGGTAATTGCAACTGCAAAACGTGCAAGACAAATAGCACAAGGAGACAAACCAAAAACAGATGTAAAAGAAGAGTCACCAGTAACTTTAGCTGCAAATGAAATTGCAGAAGGGAAGGTATCAATAATATGCTAGTAATAATATCTGGAGTATCAGGGGCAGGAAAAGACACAATAAAAAAAGAATTAATAAAAAGAATGGAAAATGTAGAATCTTTACCATCTTATACTTCAAGACCAATGCGTACAGGAGATATAGAAGGTGTTACATACCATTTTGTATCAAAAGAAAAATTTGAAGAAATGATTAAAGATGATGAATTTTATGAATATGATATTCATCATAATAATTATTATGGAACATCAAAAAAATTATTAAATTCTAAAATACAAAGTGGAAAAATAATAGTTAAAGATATAGAAGTCAACGGTACAGAAAATTTAATAAATTTATTAAAAAATGATGTTAAATTAGTAACAATTTTTTTGAAAGTGCCAAAAGAAGAATTAAGAGAAAGGCTACACAATAGAGAGGACAAGTTAAGTGAAGAAGAAATAGAATTAAGATTAAACAGATTAGAATATGAAGAATCAAAAATAAATATTTATGACTATGTAATAAAAAATGACAACTTAGAAAGAACTTTAAAAATAATAATGGATATTATAAATATATAATTAAATGTGCCATGGGGACGCTTCTCAATGGCACATTTTATAACGACTATTGCAAAAATCGACAAAATGTAATAAAATATTTAAGAAAAAATGATGGAAGAAGGTTAATAAGTGAATACAACAAACGAAATACAAAAACAAGAAGAATATATAACAAAAGTTAAGCAAATAAATGAAAATAAGAAGTGTAAATATATAATTCTAACAATGGGATGTCAACTAAATGAAAACGACTCAGAAAAGCTATGTGGTATTGTAGAAAAAATGGGATATGAAAAAACTGAAAAACAAGAAGAAGCCGATTTAGCTTTATTTAATACATGCTGTGTTAGAGAAAATGCAGAAGAAAAACTATTTGGAAAAATTGGAGAATTAAAAAATATTAAGCAGAGCAAAGAATTAATAATAGCAATTGGTGGTTGCATGATGCAAGAAAAACACATGGTAGATAAAATAAAACAAAGTTATCCATTTGTAGATATAATATTTGGAACACACACATTACATAAATTTCCACAAGACTTATATGAAGCATTAAAAACACAGAAAAAAATAAGTGATATTATAGATATAGATGGAGAAATTTATGAAGGCATACCTATAAAAAGAAATGATAATATCAAAGCATCTGTAGCTATTATGAATGGATGCAATAATTTCTGCAGTTATTGCATAGTACCATATGTAAGAGGAAGAGAAAGAAGTAGAGAGCCTAGAGCAATTATTGAGGAAATAAGAGAATTAGCAAGCAAAGGATATAAAGAAATATGTTTACTTGGGCAAAATGTTAATTCTTATTTAAGAGTTGAAAGAGAGAAAAATATTGCATTTGAAGAATATGAAGGTATAAATTCATTTGCTACTCTATTAGAAGCAATTAATAAAATAGAAGGAATAGAAAGAATACGTTTTATATCTCCACATCCAAAAGACTTTACAGATGATGTAATAGAAGCAATTGCAAAATGTGATAAAGTCTGCAAATTAATCCATTTGCCACTTCAATCAGGAAATACAAAAGTATTAAAGGAAATGAATAGAAAATATACAAAGGAACAATACCTAAGTTTAGTGGAAAAAATGAAAGAAAAAATACCAAATTTAACACTTTCAACTGACATTATAGTAGGCTTTCCAGGAGAAACAGAAGAAGAATTTGAAGATACGTTAGATGTAGTAAGAAAAGTAAAATATGAGCAAGTATATATGTTTATATATTCTAGAAGAGTTGGTACTAAAGGGGACAAAATGCCAAATCAAGTTCCAGAAGAGGTAAAACATAAAAGATTTGAAAAATTGAAACAACTAGTAGAAAGTCAAATAGCAGAAAATAATCAGAAATATATAGGAACTTATCAAAAAGTATTAGTAGAAGGAAAAAGCAAAAATAATTCTAACATGTTAACAGGAAGAACAGATAGTAACAAAGTGGTTATTTTCGAAGGAAAAGAAGAACTTATTGGAACAATGCAAGATTTAAAAATTATATCAGAACATATGTGGTATTTGAAAGGAATGTGATAAAAAATGGCAGAATTCTCACCAATGATGCAAAAATACCTTGAAACAAAAGAGCAATACAAAGATTGTATTCTATTTTATCGTTTGGGAGATTTTTATGAAATGTTTTTTGATGATGCAATAACTGCATCAAGAGAATTAGAATTAACATTAACAGGAAAAGACTGCGGACAAGAAGAAAGAGCGCCAATGTGTGGAGTTCCATATCATGCAGCAGAAATATATGTATCAAGATTAATTGCAAAAGGTTATAAAGTAGCAATATGTGAGCAACTAGAAGATCCAAAAGAAGCAAAAGGTATTGTAAAAAGAGGGGTTATAAAAGTTGTAACTCCTGGAACTTTAGTAGATAGCAATATGTTAGAAGAAAGAAAAAACAATTATATAATGTCAATATATAAATCTGGAATTTACTTTGGAATTAGTATATGTGATATTTCTACTGGAGAATTTTATGCTTCTCAAATAAGAGATAATAACAATTTTCCTTTGCTTTTAGATGAAATAGCTAGATATTCACCATCTGAATTAGTAATAAATCAAATGATGTCAGACTCAAGCGAAGAAATATCAAAAATAAAAGAAAGATTTGAACAAATTTACATAACAAGGAAAGAAGAAGAAAAATTTTCAAGTAAAATAAATAATTTAAATTTAAGATTTACTATAGTAGATAATGACAACAGAAAAATTGAAAACATAGAAGATAAGCCACTTATAGTAAGTTCTATAAATGCACTTATTAGCTACATTGAAGAAACCCAAAAAACAAGCCTAGACCATATAAATAAAATTACTATTTATAATCTTTCAAGATATATGGCATTAGACATAAATGCTAGAAGAAACTTAGAAATTACCGAAAAGATGAAAGACAAGTCTAAAAAAGGTACATTACTTTGGGTATTAGACAAAACATCAACTTCAATGGGAGCCAGAGCTTTAAGAAGATGGCTAAATGACCCATTAGTTGATGTAAAAGAAATAAATAAAAGATTAAATAGTGTGAATGAACTAAAAAATAACATTATACTTAGAGGAGACATAATAGATAACCTAAAAAAAGTATATGACATAGAACGTCTTTCTGGAAAAATGGCATATGGAAATGCAAATGCAAGAGATATGGTAACATTAAAAAATTCGTTGTGCAAACTTCCAGAAATAAAGCAAGTTTTATCTAATTGCAATAGTGAAATGTTAAAAGAATTATATGAGAAACTTGATGAGCTACAAGATATATATGAACTAATAGAAAAATCAATAGTAGATGACCCACCAATGACTATAAAAGAAGGTGGAATTATCAAACTTGGATATGATGAAGAAATTGACAAATTAAAAACAGCACAAATAGAGGGAAAAAATTGGCTTGCGAAATTAGAAGTAGAAGAAAGAGAAAAAACAGGAATAAAAAACCTAAAAGTTGGATTTAATAAAGTATTTGGATATTTCATAGAAATAACTAAGTCAAATTACAATTTAGTTCCAGACTATTACATAAGAAAGCAAACACTTACAAATGCAGAGAGATTTATTACAGAAGAACTAAAAAATTTAGAAAATCAAATAATGGGAGCAGAAGAAAAAGTAGTAAACTTAGAATATAATGAATTTATAAAAATAAGAGATGAAATATCAAAAAATATAGTAAGATTACAAACAACTAGTGAAGTAGTTTCAACTTTAGATGTATTAGCTTCATTTGCAACAGTTGCAGAAGATATGAATTATTGTATGCCAGAAGTAAAAACATCAGGAGAAATAAATATAAAAAATGGTAGACATCCAGTAGTTGAAAAAATGCTTGGAGCAGGATTATTTGTAGAAAATGATACATATTTAGACAAAACAGAAAATAGATTAGCAATAATTACAGGGCCAAACATGGCTGGTAAATCTACATATATGAGGCAAGTAGCATTAATAACACTAATGGCACAAGTAGGTAGTTTTGTTCCAGCTGAATCAGCAACAATAGGAGTAGTTGACAAAATATTTACAAGAGTAGGAGCATCAGATGACTTAAGTATGGGACAAAGTACATTTATGGTAGAAATGATGGAAGTAGCAACAATACTAAAAGAAGCAACAAGCAATAGCCTAGTAATATTAGACGAAATAGGAAGAGGAACATCAACTTATGATGGACTTTCAATAGCATGGGCGGTTGCAGAGTTTATTGCAAACAAAGAAAAATGCGGAGCAAAAACATTATTTGCAACTCACTATCATGAATTAACAGAACTTGAAGAAAAAATAGAAGGAGTAAAAAACTATTCAATAGCAGTAAAAGAAAAAGGTGAAGACATAATATTCTTAAGGAAAATTGTAAGAGGTGGAACAGACGAAAGTTATGGAATTCATGTAGCAAAGCTTGCAGGTGTTCCAAAAACAGTAACAAGCAAAGCAAATGAAATATTACACTCTTTAGAAAGAAAAAATATATTAACAAATAAAAAGCAAGAAAAACAAGACAAAAAACAAGTGGAAGGACAATTTGACTTATACAACTACAAATTAGCTGAAATAGCACAAGAAGTTGATAAAATTAATTTGAATGAATTAACACCAATAGATGCACTAAATACACTAGTAAAAATAAAAGAAAAAATGAAATAATGTGCCAAAGAGAAACGTCCCCGTGGCACAAATAGAAACTTCCCCATGGCACACCAATATTTTTTATTGAAATAATTGGCTTTTCCATCTTTTTTGTGATATACTATTTACAATAATGAATAAAAGGAGGAAAATTTGTATGAAAAAGAAAACCAAAATAATACTTTTCGTTGTTGCTATTTTGGTAATAGCATGTATAGTAGCAATTGCATTAATGGTTACATCTGATTTTAAACAAGAGGAAAAATTAGGAGAGGAACTAGATTCATTATATACTTTATTAAACAACTACCCACTTGATTATGAAGCTTTGGACAAACAATTGTCTACCGTTATTACTACAGATGATTATGCAAAAGTAGAAAAAGCTGTAAAAGATTATTCTGGAGATTTTGTAAACTATATGAAACAATTTGACACCTTATTAAATGATGAAACTATAATAAATGCATTAAATATTGAAAATATTAAGGAGGATGGACCAGATTTTATTAATACCAAAAAAAGATTAAGCGAATCTAAAGCCTCTTTAGATACAATTTCAACTAATTTTTCTAATTATCTTACAGAAGAAGTTGCCTTATCTTATATAAAAGATATGGAATTGGACGAATATTATACAGATCTTTATAAAAAATATACACTTGGAGATAATTTATCTGAAATGGAATCAGCTAGAGATGAAATTATAAAAAATTTAAATAATGTCAAAGCTTTGATAGAAAATGAAGAAGAAACGGTTGATTTTCTTGTTACAAACAAAGGAAGTTGGGAAACTGAGAATGATCAATTAGTATTTTATTCAGATTCATTAAGCAAACAATATAACGATATAATAGCAAAAATAAATGAATTAGAGTAAAAGAATTATATAATAAAATAAGTAAAGAGCAGTTTATGAACTGCTCTTATTTATAACTTTCAATAAATAAAGCTTTAGCAATATAAGGAATAACCTCATCATACTTATACCATCCAGAACTTTTGCTGTCATTTTCTCCACCATTAGGGTTAGAAATATATACCATATTGTCATCATCAGAAGCAAGTAATACCATATAATGAGAAGCAGTTGTCCAACGATTTTCACTAGGATTATTCCAAACACAGACAAGAATAGGTCTATTGGTTAATAAATGATTCTTTATATATTTTTTTGATAAATGCACAGAGTCATAAAAGAATCCACTAGATTGTATTCCGTAAGAATTAGCAAGTTCTGTATTTAATGATTCATAATCAACTACAGGATAATATTTATTTCTCAAATCTTCTGGAGTAACATTTTTTCCATAACCACTTAAAATAATAGCCATTGCTGTAATTCCACACCCACTTTTTTCCATAGAATCGTTCCAATATGTATTATTAGCCCAAGAAGCATCTCCATTTTGTTTATATTCGATATATGTTTTCTTATATTTGTCATTTGTAGTAAAAGTAGTATAATAGCCATCTTTATTGGATACCTTTTCTTGTCCAACTCCTGAATATTTATTATTTTCATCTTGTTTTATTATTTTATACACATTATCATCAGTTGATGTAAAAGATAATTTATCTAAAATCTTTGTAAATATTATATTTTTAACAAGAGTAGTTAAAAAAATTATAAGAATAATCAATAAAATAATTCTTTTTATATTTATCTTTTTCTTATGTTTCATTCTCATAAGTACCTCCAATCCTTTTTTAGTATAACTAAATAATTGGATTTATGTTTTAAGAAAGACTTAACAAAATCTTAACTTTTCCTTACATTTTTCTCTAATAATAGAAATAAAAAGTATTTTATGCTAAAATATAGTCAATTAGAAAGAGGAGAAAAATGGATATTTTAGTATTAGATGATGAAAAAGAAATAGCAGATTTAGTGGAATTATATATGAAAAACGAAAACTACAATGTGTTTAAATTTTATGATTCTAAAGATGCAATAGATTGCATTAATAATCAAAAATTAGATTTTGCAATTTTAGATGTTATGATAAAAGATATAAACGGATTTGAAATTTGCAAATACATAAGGAAGAAAAATTTAAAATTTCCAATTATAATGCTCACTGCAAAAATTGAAGATAAAGACAAAATAGAAGGACTTACATTACGGAGCAGATGATTACATAACAAAACCTTTTAATCCATTAGAACTTGTTGCTAGAGTAAAATCCGCTTATAGAAGATATACAAAATATAACGAAAAAGTAGAAGAAAATATTATTTATATAAATGGATTAGAGATAAATCAAGATAAACATATTTGTAAGTTATATGAACAGAAAATAGAATTGACACCAATGGAATTTGAAATACTATTGTATTTAGCACAAAAGAAAGGAAAAGTTGTTAGTTCAGAAGAACTATTTGAAAAGGTTTGGAAAGAAAAGTACCTAGAAAATAATAATACTGTTATGGTACATATACGAAGAATAAGAGAGAAATTAAATGATGATAGTAAAAAACCTAAATTTATAAAAACGGTATGGGGAGTTGGGTATAAAATTGAATAATAAGGAATTTATAAAATTAAAAAATAGCTTATCAACTAAATGTGTTATGAAAATAATTTTGTATAGTCTAATAGCTATAATTATCATGGAAATATTTATTGATGGATTTTATAATGATGAATTAGCTGAATCTATGTCAAGGTTTAATAGAGGGATGTATTATTGGTGTATAAGTAATAAAACATTACTTATGGGATTATTATATTTAAGTATCTTTATAATTATATCATTTATCGTTATTAGAAATTCTAATAATAATATGATAGAAATAATATCTGCAATGGATAAAATAATGAATAATCCAGAACAAGAAGTTAAACTATCAAATGATTTAATTATACTAGAAAATAGGCTAAATAATATTAGAGTGAATTTAGTAACAAATAGAAATAAAGCAAAGGAAGAAGCACAAAAGAAAAATGATTTAATAATGTATATGGCTCATGATTTAAAAACACCACTTACATCTGTTATAGGATATTTATCATTATTAAATGAAGCAGATATACAAGATAAAAATTCACAAAAAAAATATTTAAAAATTGCTTATGACAAAGCCTTGCGATTAGAAGAACTAACAAATCAATTCTTTGAAATTACAAGATATAACTTAAATGATATGCCTATAAATAAAACTGATATTGATTTATCGGTATTGTTTGACCAATTAATAGATGAATTTTATCCTATGCTAGAAGAAAGAAAACTTAAATTACATGTAAATAAACCTAATTCATTGATATATAAAGCAGATGGAGATAAATTAGCTAGAGCTTTTGGAAATTTACTAAAAAATGCAATTAGTTATAGTTATGAAAAAACAATTATAAATGTAGATATAACTGAAATGGAAAAAATAATAGTAATAAAATTTCAAAACAAAGGAGTAACCATTCCAGCTTATAAATTAGATAAAATATTTGAGCAATTTTATAGAGCAGATAAATCAAGAGGAACAAATAATGGTGGTGCAGGGTTAGGTTTAGCAATAACTAAAGATATAATTGAATTACATAATGGAACTATTGAAGTAAAAAGTAAGGATGAACTAATTGAATTTATAGTGAAACTAATAAAATAGTATTGGCATATTATAAGCAGGACTAAATCATGAAATTTTTCTAAAAAGTCTGTTAATCATTGATATAAAATGGTTAGCAGACTAAAATTTGTTAAAAATTTGATTTTTCTCAAATAATTTATTAGAATATCTTTGGTGATTATACAAATGAAAACAAAAGATATAAAAAATAAATTAGATTGTGAGAATATTGATATGAAAGAGTTAAGTATAAAAGAATTTATTGTTAACAGGAGGAATACCATCAGCTCAGACTTATGAAAGAGTAATATCAGTATTAGAGCAAAATGAAATAAATAAAATATGTATAGAGTTTTCAAATATATTAACAGAAGCAAATAAATACAAAAAAGAAATGTATCATTTTGATGGGAAAATTGAAAAAGGTAGCTCAAGAAAAGAAGGAGAAATAAAGCCATTAAATGTACTAAATGTATATTCAAGTAAATATGGAATATGTATAGATCAAAAAATGATAGAAGAAAAAACAAATGAAATAACAGCAATTCCAAAAATAATAGAAAACCATATAAAGCTAAACGAACAAAAAGAATTTGTGACCGAATTCGTGTAATGAAGAGGATTTTATCTAAAATAAAATTTAATTTTTAGTAGTATTTTTTCTTTTTTAATGATATAATAATAATGTATTGAAAATAAATTAAAAGTATGAAATTTGGAGGTAAGTAATATGTCTATAGAAAAGCAAAGATTATATAAAGAAATAGATACATTACCAGAAGAACTAACTAATCAAGTTATAGATTTTATTGAATATTTAAAATTATCACATATAGATAAAGAAGCACCAGATAGTGTAATAATAGAGAGCAAAAAGGACTTAAAAGAAAAATTACAAAAAGGGATAGATGATATAAAAGATAACAAAGTATATTCTTTAAATGAAGTCTTTGAACAAATAGATATTATATAAATATTTGGAGTGAATAATATGAAAAAATATATAATAGAAATTTCAGAAGCAGCAAAACAAGACTTAGAAAACATTATTTCATATCTTAGATATGATTTGTCTGAAGATATTATTGCAGATAAATATAAAATTTTGTTTAAACAAGAATTAAAAAAATTGGAGGATGTTGCTGCAAGTATGCCTATACTGGATGAAGAATTAACAGGGCATAAAAATATTAGAAAAATCAATGTAAGAAATTACATAATATTCTATATTATTGACGAAGAAAATAATAAGGCTTTTGTTGTAAGAATAGGACATGCCTTTATGAATTGGGAAAAATATTTAAAAGATGAATAGCTATTATTAATAGATACAAGGTATTCAGCATTGAGGAATAAAAATTTTTCGCAATAAATTTAACAGATAGAACTTCTTTGTGATAAAATAAATAAAAATTT
>CANRPI010000020.1 GCA_947632475.1 uncultured Clostridia bacterium
AATATTGCTTTTAAATGGCTTTTTCTCATACAAATTGCATTTACTTTACAGAATTGCATTTAACTTTTCACTTGTCGATAAACTATATTTTTTAAAATTAACTTCAACAACAGAAAAAATATATACTCTACCTTACTTTATTCTTACTTTTCATTTTATTTTTCTCATTCTGTTTTTTCCACTTTTACTCCTCAATATACTTAATATTTTCAACTACCTCATTAGTTCTCTCAACAATATCATTACAATACCAAATTTCTTTTTTAGTATTTTTAATCTTATCAGTTACTTTTATAATTTCTTCAGTAACAACATCTTTTTCAGCTCTATCATCCATACTTTTCTTTTATAATATAATCTGTTTCTTTGGATAAACTCTTAATACAAAACAATAATATAAAAATAATGCTATCAAACCTTAGGTTTATATAAATTCTTAGCATGTCCAAGATAAGTAAATTTCTGTACTGGAATTGTTGCAACAAAATTTACTCTCTCGAATTTTTTCCACGGATTTTCTAATATTTTTTGTTTTATATTATCTAGAGAATATTCTTCTCCAAATCTTCTTTTTAATTTCATAAACATACTGTTCTCTTTCAGCTTATGCTTTCAAACATATTGATATTATATCATGAAGGGAGTTGCTTTGCTACAATGCTAGAGCCTATGTTACTACCGGCATAGCCGGAAGGTTATATACGCATAAAAACACTAGAAATAGCTTAATCTAGTGCTTTTTCTCTTCTTACCTCTGAATTTACATTTAATTACCTAATATTTTCTTTTCTAATCTATCTTCTAATTGATATAGTGTATAATCTTTATTACCATCGCCACCTAAATCAATTAATGCTTGACGAATTATTTGTTTCTTAGATGGTTTACTATTATTTGGTATTTCTATATTTGTATTCTTTTCAAATACACTTAGGGTTCCTTTTTCATTCGTTCTAGTATAATATGTTTTATTTGTTAAACTTGAATGAAATTCTATATTTCTTAAGTGATGTCTATTTAGTGCTAGTTCTTTAATTTCATTAGCAGTCTTTTCATCATTTTCCTGTTCTTTGGTTGGAGAAACTAAATGTAGATTCTTGCTAAGATTATTTATAGTAGCAATAGTTTCTAATATTGAGTAAGCTTCTTCAGCACTCATGGCATAAAATTCTTTTTTTCTAGTTTTTCCATCAAATTCCTCAATTGATCTTAAATTTGGATTTAATTTATCTATCATCTCATGTATTTTCAAATCTGAAAGCCTTGCTGAAACTTCATAATATGCATAAAGTCTAAATGCAAAAGGTATACATTCACTTCTATTAAGTTCTTTTAATCTTTTATTAACATCATCTGCATATCCAATCTTTACATAATCTGGAAAAGATGGATTTGTTAATATATAAATAACACCTGTTTTATTTTCCATTTTTTTGCTCCTTTATTTTTTTCTAATTTCATTCCACTTTTTTGAGTGTTTTATTTTATTATAGATATCACTCGGTATATCATTTTTTCTTTTGCTATAAGATTATTAAATTCGTTTTTTACCTTTGTATTTTTAAACTATTGACTTATATATTATCATATATATTTATTTATTGCAATATTTGACAAAAATTTTTATGAAAAAATTATGTAAATAGCAATATTAATTAAAATTAACTTTTCAAAAAAATTGATTTTAATATTAAGATTTTAATATTAATATTTAAGCTTTTAGATTAACTAGTAGCTTCAGCATTTTCTTTTAATACGTTTTATAAAAAATCAGTTGCAATTTGTCGAAATTATCTATATAATACACTTAATAATACACTTATAAAATTATAAGGAGAAAAGGATGTTATATAAAGATACACATGAATTAACAAATGCACAAAAATCAATATGGCTTACAGAACAATACTTGAAAGGGACAAGTATAGGAAATATTTCTGGAATAGTACACATAAATCAAAAAATAGATATAGAAAAACTAAAGATATCAATAAATGAATTCATCTTAAGAAATGACAGTATTCGTACTAAAATTTTAATAAAAAATGGAGTCCCTTATCAATATTTTAGTGAACATAAGAAAAAAGAAATAAAAATAAATGAAGTAAATTCAAAAAAAGAAGCAGAAACATTGTTAAAAAAATTGGCAACAATTCCTTTGAAACTATTGGAATCTGATTTGTTCGATTTTAGTTTGTATTTGCTTCCAAATGGAAATGGTGGAATATTAATTACAATTCATCATTTAATAGGTGACGCATGGACAGCAGGATTAATAGTTACAGGTATAATGGATATATATGAATCATTAATAAATACAAATAATTTAAATGAAAATTGCACATATTCATATGTGAATTATATAAATTCAGAAAAGGATTATTTAAATAGTCCAAAGTTTGAGAAAGATAAAGTTTTTTGGAATACTATTTTTGACTCAATTCCAGCAATTGCTGAAATACCTAGTAAAAAGGTTTTAAGTTTGAATACCAATAGCATAAATTATAAATCTCAAAGAAATGAATATCTTTTGTCAAAGGATTTGGTTGATAAAATAAATATTTATTGTAAAAATTGTGGTATTTCAATTTTTAATTTTTTTATGGCTATTTATGCTATATATATTGAAAGGGTATGTTCTATAGATGACTTTATTATAGGAAGTCCAATTTTAAATAGGTCTAATTTTAAAGAGAAACAGGCTACTGGTATGTTTATTAGCACAATTCCATATAGAATAAGTATAGATGATACTTTAAGTTTTAGTGAATTTGTTAAAAATTTAGCAAAACAGTCTATGCAAATTTTTAGGCATCAAAAGTATCCATATCAAAATATATTACAAGACCTAAGAAAAATTAATCCTAATATTCCTAATTTGTATAATTTTTTAATATCTTATCAAAATATAAGAAGTGATAAGCAAACAAATACTATAAATTATGAGGCAAAGTGGTTTTCAAATGGTAATGTGTCTGATAGTATTAATATACATTTATATGATATGAATGATTTTGGAAGTTTGAATGTTGCTTATGAATATCAAGTTGAAAAATATTCTAGTTCTGACATTTCTAGTATGCATAGCCGTATATTAGAGATTATTAATCAAATAATAGGAAATTATGATATTTTATTGAAGGATATTGAAATATTATCTTTAGATGATAGAAAAAATCTTAATTTTTCTAATAATAAATTGCAATTTAAGTTTTGTGAAAGTATATATGAACAAATTGTTAGTAATTCTAAAGGAAAGTTAAATAATATTGCAATAGAAACTGCTTTAGAGAAAATTACGTATAAAGAGTTGTTTGAAAGAGTAAATAAATTGGCTAATTTTTTGCTTAATTTAAATTTGGCTCCAAATTCGAATATAGGTGTTTTTACAAATAGAACAATTGATGTAATAGTGGGAATTTTGGCTATTTTGAAAATTGGTTCTACTTATGTTCCAATAGATCCGGAATATCCAAAAAGTAGAATTAATTATATGGTGGATAAAGCTAATTTGAATTTTATTTTGACTGATAATTTGGATAATTATAATTTGCTTGAAAATAAAGATATTAATTTGATTAATATTAAATATGAAGTGTATAGCTCTGAAATAACAGTTTTTAATAAGAATATTGAATATGATTTAAATCAAAATTTATATATTGTTTTTACATCAGGTTCTACTGGTAATCCAAAAGGAATTACTATTTCACATAAAAATATGTTAAATTTGATATATTTTCAAAAAGAGAAAACAGATTTGTTAAAAGGTCAAAAACGTATTTTACAGTTTGCTACAATGAGCTTTGATGTAAGTTATCAAGAGATATATTCGGCTTTATTAAGTAATTCTACATTGGTGCTAGTAAATGAAGCTGTTAGAAAAGATATTTATAAATTAACAAATTATATTTTAGAAAAACAAATAGATACTTTATTTATTCCTCCAGCATATCTTAGGCTTCTTACAGAGTCTAGTTCTAATGTTAATAAATTTAAAAAATATGTAAAAAATATTATTACTGCTGGAGAACAATTGGTAATTACAAAAGGAATTAAAAGCTTGATATTGGCTGGTATAAAAGTACATAATCACTATGGTCCTGCTGAAACTCATGTTGCTACAACTTATGTTGTGGATAAAAATAATATTGAGTTGAAGCCTCCTATTGGAATGCCTATTAGTAATTGTAATGTTTTTATTTTAGATAAGTATAATAAGATTTGCCCAGTTTATACAATTGGCCAAATAGCTATTTGTGGTGATTGTGTTGGTAATGGTTATTTTAATAATGAGGAGCTTACAAATGAAAAATTTGTTAGTTTTTATAACCAACCTACATATTTGACTGGTGATTTGGGTTATTTAGATGAGTATAATTGCGTTCATTACCTTGGTAGACAAGATTTTCAAGTGAAAATTAATGGTTTTAGAATTGAGCTTGAAGAGATTGATAAAGTTTTTTGCGGTATTAAAGGTGTGCAAAATGTGGTTACTACTGTTTTGGAAAAAGATAATAAGAAACATATTGTTTCGTATTATACTTTAAATGATAGTGTTTCTGAAGATGATATTTATGCATATTTAAAACAGAAACTTCCAGCATATATGATGCCTGCAAAAATTGTTAGGTTAGATAGTTTTCCTTTAACAATGAATGGAAAAGTGGATAAGAAGGCTCTTCCAAAAGTTAATTTGTTGGATATTTCTAAGGATTTTATAGAACCTAAAACTGAAATGGAGTTGAAGTTTGCTAAAATATGGAAGGAAATTTTTAATACAAATAAAATTTCTACAAATTATGATTTCTTTTCAATTGGTGGGGATTCTTTGCTTGCTATAAAATTGTCTGCAAAAATACAAGATGTTTTTAATGTAGATATATCTGTTAAGGATATTTTTCAAACTCCTGTGTTTTCAGATTTATTAAATTTAATTAATATGGGAAAACAAAATAGTTTTTGTAAAATTCCAGTTTCTAAAAGAGCTGAATTTTATCCGTTGTCTTCTGCTCAAAAAAGAATTTTTTATGCAGATAGTTCAATTGGTGATGATTCTATTGTTTATAATTTGCCTGGTGGAATACTTGTTAATGAGGTTTTGGATTTTAAAAGAGTTGAAAATGCTTTTAATGTGTTAATTGAAAAACATTCAAGTTTTAGAACTTCTTTTAAATTAGTAAATAATAAACCTATGCAGTTTATTGAGAAAAATATAAAAATAAATTTGAAACTTAATTATGATAAATGCAAAAATTTAAGAAATATTATAAATGCTTTTCCTAAATCTTTTGATTTGTCTAAAGCCCCTTTGCTTCATGCTCAAATGTATATTTTAGATAATGAGAAGACTTTAATATTAATGGATACTCATCATATTATTGTTGATGGAACTTCTTTAGATATTATTGTTAAGGATTTTTGTGATATTTATAATGGGTCTTTTAAAGAAGATTTTAATGCAATTTCTTATAAAGATTTTGCTGTTTTTGAAAATAATTTTAAGTATAATGAGAGTATTGAAAATTATTGGATTTCAAAATTTAAAGATAGGGAGATTCCTGTTTTAAATTTGCCATATGATTTTTCTAGACCTGTTATGAAATCCTATAATGGATATAAAGTTTCAAGACATCTGGTTAAGTCTGATTTTGAAAAGTATGAGAATTTAGCAAAATTACATGGCTTTTCACCTTTTATGTTTTTTGTTACTGCTTTTTTGATTGTTTTGTATAAGTATACTAATCAAAATGAGTTGATTATAGGTACACCAGCTGCCGGAAGAGATTATGAAGAGTTACAAAATTTGGTTGGAATGTTTGTAAATAATATTGTTTTGGATAATTTTATTGATGAAAATTTTAGTGTTTTGGATTTGCTAACGAGTGTTAAGAAAACTACTTTAGATGGATTGTCTTATCAACCATATCCTTATGATAGATTAGTTAAAAAATTAAATTTAAAAAAGGATATTAGTAGAAATCCATTATTTGATGTTATGTTTATATATCAAAATATGCCTTCTAATAAGACAAAATTGTGTGATAAAAGTATTAAGTTTGTGGAATGTGAGACTAATATTTCTAAGTTCGATTTATCTTTAGAAATTATTCCTTCAAGTTGTACTGTAAATATAGAGTATTGCACAGATTTATTTAAGAAACATACTGTTATTTCATTTTTGGAACATTATTTGCAAACTTTAGAAATGATGTATGAAAATTTAGAACAAAAGGTAAAGGATATATGTATTTTAACTAATAAGGAGAAAAAGTTTTTACTTGATGATTTTAATGATACATATTTAAAATATCCACAAAATGAAACAATATCTACTCTTTTTGAAAAACAAGTTAGAATTTCACCAAAAGATATCGCTCTAGTTTATCATGAGAGTTCTCTTTCTTATGAACAATTGAATGAAAAGGCAAATTCTCTTGCTAATTATTTAAGAAGTCTTGGAATTGGTAGAAATGATATTGTTAGTATTATGCTTCCTCGCTCTTTAGAACTAATAATAGCAATGATTGCAGTTCTTAAGGCTGGTGCAAGCTATATACCAATTGATTATACTTATCCTAAAAATAGAATTGAATATATGCTAAATAACAGCAAATGTAAGTTTTTATTGACTTTTAAAGATTTAAGTAATTTTGTTAAGTTTGAAAATAAAGTATTTGTGGAATTAACAAATTCGCAAATTTATTGCTTAGATAAAAATAATCTTTTAAATATTAATGAACCTTTAGATATGTCTTATATTATTTATACTTCTGGTTCTACTGGTTTTCCTAAAGGTGTTGTTTTAAACCATAAGGCTTTAGTTAATTTATGCTATTATTTAAATGATTATGTGGATTTTCTAAAATATAACCGTCCTTCTAAAACAATAGTTTCTGTTACTACTGCAAGTTTTGATATTTTTATTTTTGAAACTTTAGTTGCTTTGCAAAAAGGATTAAAAGTTGTTATTGCAGATGAGGAGGAACAAAAAAGTCCTGCTTTATTAAATAATTTAATTAATAGCCAAAATGTTGAAATTATACAGATGACACCTTCTAGAATGCAATTTTTAATTGATAATATAGATGATATTCCATCTATTTCTAAATTGAAATATGTTGTACTAGCTGGTGAGCCTTTGCCAAAAAATTTATTAAATACTTTAAAACGTTATGGTATTAAAAAAGTTTATAATGGATATGGTCCTTCTGAAACAACTGTGTTTTCTACTTTTACAGATGTTACAGAACATAGAACAGTAACTATTGGCAAACCTCTTGCAAATACAAAAATTTATTTATTAGATAAGGATTTAAATTTGGTTCCAAAAGGAGTGGTTGGTGAAATATATATTTCAGGTGATGGAGTTGGAAATGGATATTTGAATAATATAGATTTGACTAATAAGAGTTTCTTACCAAATCCTTTTGAAAATAATTCAGTTATGTATCGAACTGGAGATAGTGCTAAACTTTTACCAAATGGAGAACTTTGTTATATAGAAAGATTGGATAATCAAGTAAAGGTTAGAGGACTTAGAATAGAATTAGATGAAATTGAAAGTAAAATTTTAAGTTTTCCTGGAATTCAAAAAGTTAAAGTTGTAAAACAATCTATTCAAAATAGAGAGTTTATTTCAGCATATTTTGTTGCTAATGTTAGGATTAGAATTAGTGAATTGAGAACTTATTTGTATAAACAACTACCAAATTACATGATTCCATCTTATTTTACAGCTCTTGACGATTTTCCTTATACTCCTAATGGTAAAATAGATAAAAAGGCTCTTCCTTTACCTAATGCTATAAATATTCAGGCTGAAAAAATAGAGAAACCTAAAACAACTATGCAGAAGAAATTGGTAGATTTATTTGAGAAAATATTAAATGTTTCTCCTATAGGAATTACAGATAATTTCTTTGAATTAGGTGGAGATTCTATTTTGGCTATGCAATTACATATAGAATTATTAAAATATAATTCTAAAATTACTTATGCTGATATTTTTAGTAATCCTACTGTTTTGGATTTAAGTAATTTATTTACCAAAGCTAAATCATCAAAAGGAAATAGTTCATCTTTAGTTGCTATAAATGATGATTTAAAATATAGTTATCAGGATTTATTAAAATCTTGCTTAAAATTGCCTAAAATTTTTGAGTATAAATCTCCTAAAAATGTATTAATTTCAGGAGTTACTGGTTTTTTGGGAATTCATATTTTGGATAGTTTTTTACAAAATGAAACTGGAAATGCTTATTGCTTAATTAGAAATGAACCTGGTCTTACTGCTCATATTAAATTACTGAATAAGTTGCATTTCTATTTTGGAAATAAATATGATAATTTAATTGATAAAAGAATTTTTGTTGTAAAAAGTGATATTACAAATGAAAATTTAGGTTTAAATAATAAAGATTTAAGTAATTTAATAAGTTGTGTAGATACTGTTATTAATTGTGCTGCAAAAGTTTCTCATTATGGTAGTTATGATAGTTTTTATAAAATAAATGTTACAGCAGTTGAAAATTTGATTAATTTTTGTATTAATAATAAAAAGACCTTTTATCAGATTTCAACTTTAAGTGTTTCTGGAAATTCTTTTGTAGACCAATATAGAATGGAGGAAAATATATCTAGAAAAACTAATTTTACTGAAGGTAAATTTTATATAGGACAAAATTTGAATAATGTATATATAAGAACTAAGTTTGAGGCAGAGAATAAGGTTCTTAGTGCTATTGAGAATGGATTAAATGGATATATTCTTAGAGTTGGTAATTTGATGCCTAGATTTGTAGATGGTAAATTTCAACAAAATTCAAGTGAAAATGCTTATATAAATAGGTTACTTGGATTTTTACAAGTGGGATGTATACCAGATAATTTGCTTGATAGTTATTTGGAGTTTACTCCTATTGATTTTACAGCAAATAGTATTATTAAATTAATTTCATATCCATCTTTGCAAAATAGGGTTTTCCATATATTTAATGATAATTATATAAAAATTCCTGAAATTTTAAGCTTATTAAAACTTTATAATTATATTATAGATGTAGTAGATGAAGATACTTTTAAAACAAAAATTAAAAATATTTTGGATGATGAATCACAAAAATATATTTTGAATAATTTAATAAATGATTTTGACGAGAACTTGAATTTGTCTTATAAAACTAATATAATATTAAAATGTGAATTAACTAAAAAATATTTGGAACACATTGGCTTTACATGGCCAAAAATAGATAGCAACTATGTTAAATATATTATTGACTGTATAGAGTCTTTACGAAAAAATGATAATTTTTAAGGAAAGGAATGATTTAATTATGGATGGTGTAACAAAGGTTAATGCTTCGACTTTAATATTACTTGTAATTCCACTTTTGCTTACTAGCTTTATGATTATTACAATTACTAATATAAAGAAAAAAAATCAATTACATAAAGTTTTTATTGTTGTGTTTATGCTTTTATTCTTTTGGTTTATAGGCTTAATTGCTCAAATATTATTGTCTAGCAAGTTTAATATTGACCCTTTGTATTTTGAGTATTTTATATATATATCGGCATGTTTTATACCTGTTGCAATATTTTTCTTGGCTAAAATATTTACACACACTAAAATTGAGTTTAGAAGAGTGGATTTGCTTTTGTTTGTTGTGCCTATAATTTCTCTTATTATTTTATGGACAAACAATTTCCATCATTTGTTTTATAAACGTTATAGTACTTCTATGGAATATTCAGAGTTTGGCCCTTATATGTTTATACATTCAATATATTCATATTTATTAATAGGTATTGCTTGTATTATGCTTATAAGATATTCTATTAAAAACTCTGGATTCTTTTCTAAACAGTCTTTATTAATTTTTATAGGTTCTTTAGCTCCTTTATTAATTAATATGGCTGGTTATGCAGGATTGATTAGCTTGAGTGTATATTCTACTCCAATAGCTTTTACAATAGGTATTTTATGCTTTGCTTTGGCTGCTTTTAAATTGCAATTTTTAAATACAACTCCTATTGCTTTGCAAAAGATTGTAGATAGAATTTCTGATGGATATATTATTGTAAATGAGGATTTTAGAATAATTGATTTTAATAAAACTTTTTTGGGAATGTTTAAAATTCAACGTAAGATTAGAAATGAGAGTTTTCATAATTTAATTGATTCTACTTTGGATAATACTACATCTAAAATATTTAATGATATTGAAGAAAATTTTGAGAAAATTAAGAAAAGACCAAATCAAACTATTATATTAGATAGGTTTAGTGCAAAATTAAATATGTATTTTTCTATTGAAATATCAGGCGTTTTATCTAATAAGAATCTTTTGGGTATTTTGGTTTTGTTTAAGGATACTACTCAGCATATGATAGATATGCAAACTATTAAGGATAACCAAGATACTTTGATGGAAAAAGAGCGTTTGGCTTCTTTAGGTCAATTGATTGGTGGAATTGCACATAACTTGAAAACTCCTATTATGTCTATTTCAGGTGCTACAGAGGGATTAAATGATTTGATAAAAGAATATGATGCTTCTATTGATGATCCTGAGGTAAATAGTCAAGATCATCATGAGATTGCTAAAGATATGTTTACCTGGATTGCTAAAATTAAAACTCATACTGAGTATATGTCAGATGTTATTACTGCTGTTAAGGGGCAAGCTGTTACTCTTTCTAATGAAGAGGAAATTTCTTTTACAGTTGGAGAATTATTAAAAAGAGTTAATATTTTGATGAAACATGAACTTAAGAATGCTATTATTTATTTAAATATTTCTTTAAAAACTGATGAGAATACTATAATTCATGGTGATGTTAATAGCTTGGTTCAGGTTATTAATAATATGATTTCTAATTCTATCCAAAGCTATAATGGTAAGCCTGAACAAAATATTGATATTATTGTTGATAAAGTTGATAATAATTTGATTATTTCTATTAGGGATTATGGCTGTGGTATTCCTGATAAGATTAAGAATAAGTTGTTTAAGGAGATGGTTACTACTAAAGGTAAAAATGGTACTGGACTTGGTCTTTATATGTCTTATTCTACTATTAAAGCTCATTTTTATGGTAATATTACTGTTGAGTCTGAAGAGGGCAAAGGTTGTACTTTTAGTATTATTCTACCTATTAAACAATTATGATAATTTTTATCAAAAAAACTTGCTTTTTCCACAATTTATTAATATAATGTGGAAAACAGACATAAAAAATCGAGGTTAATATGAAATAAAGTAATTTTTCACATGTATGTGTGCCTTTGAGAAAGGAATGGAATTTATTATGAGAAAAGGAGTACCAAATAACCTAGAAACTAATGAAAACAGAAATTATAAAATAATTGCAGTAGATGATGAAGAAGGAATTATAGACTCTTTATCTATATTCTTGAAAAGGTCTGGATATGACTTTACAGGAGTAACAGACCCACAAGAAGCAATAAGAATGTTAAAAGAAGAACATTATGATTTAATGATGCTAGACTTCATAATGACACCATTTCATGGAGATCAAGTTGTAGAGGAAATAAGAAAATTTGATAAAGAATTATATATCCTATTATTAACTGGGCACAAAGATTTAGCCCCACCATTAGAAACTATAAGGAGATTAGACATTCAAGGCTATTGTGAAAAAAGTGACAAATTTGACCAATTGTTACTATTAATAGAATCAGGAATAAAATCAATAGCTCAAATGAATGAAATCAAAAAAATAAATGATGAGTTAAAAAATACATATGATATGTTAGAAAAAGCATATTTGGAAAGTATTGAAACATTAAGGTATACAGTAGAAGCAAAAGACACTTATACAAGAGGTCACTCAGATAGAGTATCAGAATATTCAGTATTATTAGGAAAAAAGGTAGGTTTATCAGAAAATGATTTAAAAACGCTAAGAATAGGTGGATTATTCCATGATATTGGAAAAATAGGTGTGCCAGATACAATACTTCAAAAAGAAAGTAAGCTGACAGATGATGAGTACTCAGAAATAAAAAATCATCCATCAATAGGAGCTCATATTTTGTCAACTGCAACTATCTTTAGAGACATAATACCAATAGTAAAGCACCATCACGAGAAATATGATGGAACAGGCTATCCAGGAAAATTAAAGGGCGAGGAAATACCTTATTTAGCAAGAATTGCAGCAATAGTAGATAGTTTTGATGCAATGACATCTAAAAGAACGTATAGAGATGCAATGCCAATGGAAACAGTAATAAGTGAATTTGAAAGATGTAAAGGAACACAATTTGATCCACAACTTGCAGATGCATTTTTAGATATATTAAGAAATAATTATAATGAAATTGAAGAAATCCAAAGAAAATATAATAAAGAAGAAATAACAGTATAAATAACAAAAGATATTAATTTTATTTTAGAATATTTTTAAAAAATAAAAAGTACTATAAATGCATAATTAAAAATATACTAAAATATGTAATATAAAATATTAAAAGGAGGGAACAAAAGATGACAGCTTCAGAAATAAGAACAGATGCAAGAAAACATTTAACAGGAAAATGGGGAAAAGGAGCATTAATAATTTTAGCATATTTTTTAGTAGCAATAGTTATTGAGTTTATTACTGGACTTGTAAGACAAAATCAATTTTTTTCTCTTATTGTTTCAATACTTGTTCTATTAATTGATATTCCATTATCATTTGGATTAGTTATAGCATTTATGAAACTAAAAAGAAATGAGGAAGTAAAAGCTTTTGATTTTATAAATCTTGGTTTTACTCAATTTTCAAGAGCATGGGGAATAGCGTTTAGCATGCTTGGAAAATTAATTGTACCAATTATTATATGTATCATATTTACTATAATTTCAATTTTTATGATATCATTTGGAATAGTTAACCTAAATGCTTCAAGTGGAATAATTTCTGGATATGAAACAGTTCAAAGTGCAAATTCAGGTATAGGAGTACTAAGTGTATTATTTGGTATGGCAATTATGATTGCTACTTATGTATATATTTACATTAGGTGTCTATCATTTGTATTATCATATAATATTGCATATGATGAACCAAATATGTCTCATAGAGATGTAGTGCTTAAAAGTGAAACTCTAATGCAAGGAAATAAAGGTAAATATTTTTGCTTAAATCTTTCTTTCATTGGATGGATGATATTAGCATCATTAACATTTGGAATAGGATTATTCTGGGTATTACCATATATCCAAGTAAGCACAGTATGTTTTTATGATAATTTAAATGGAAATAAAAAAGAGAGTATAGAAGAGTAAAAATAAGAGCTTATAGCTCTTATTTTTATTAGCTTATTGCTCTTACTTTTATTATACTTTCATTGAAAGTCCAACTTTTTGTCTTTCTAAATCTATTTTTATAACTTTTACTTTTACTATATCCCCTACTGAGACTACTTCTGATGGGTTCTTTATAAATTTATCACTCATTTCTGATATATGAACAAGTCCATCATGTTTTACTCCAATATCTACAAATGCTCCAAAATCTATTACATTTCTTACTGTTCCTGTTAGTACCATTCCTTCTCTTAAGTCTTCTAATTTTAGGACATCACTTCTTAAAATAGGTTTTGGCATGTCTTCACGTGGGTCTCTTCCTGGTTTTGATAGTTCTTGTATTATGTCTGTTAGTGTCATTTCTCCTATTCCTATTTCTTTTGCTGTTTCTTGTATGTTTACAGTTTTTAATTTGTTTCTTAGCGCTTCTAATTTTTCTTTGTCTTTTATATCATTTTTGTCAAATCCAATTTTAGATAATAATTTTTCAGTTGCTTCATAACTTTCTGGGTGAACAGCTGTTATTTCTAAAGGATTGTCTCCATCTAATATTCTTAGAAATCCTGCACATTGTTCAAATGCTATTTTTCCTAGTTTTGGTACTTTTAATAATTGTTTTCTATTTTTTAATTTTCCATTTTCGTCTCTATATTTTACTATGTTTTTTGCTATTGTTTTGTTTATTCCTGATACATATGATAATAATGATGGGGTTGCTGTGTTAACATCTACTCCAACTTTGTTTACGCTGTCTTCTACTACTCCTGTAAGACTTTCTTGTAGTTTCTTTTGATTTACATCATGTTGATATTGCCCTACTCCTATTGCTTTTGGGTCAATTTTTACAAGTTCTGCTAGTGGGTCTTGTAATCTTCTTGCTATTGATATTGCTCCTCTTATTGATACATTTATGTCTGGATATTCTTCTGTTGCAAGTTTTGATGCTGAATATACAGATGCTCCTGCTTCACTTACTATTACATAGTGTATTTCTCTGTTTGCCTCTTTTATCATATCTGCTACAAACATTTCTGATTCTCTTGATGCTGTTCCATTTCCTATTGCTATCATATCTACTTTGTATTTTTCTATTAATTTTAATAATTCTTTTTTTGCTCCTTCTATGTCATTTTGTGGCTCTGTTGGATAAACTGTTGTGTAGTCTAGGACTTTTCCTGTTTCGTCTATTACTGCTATTTTACATCCTGTTCTATATGCTGGGTCAAATCCCATAACAGTTTTGCCTTTTATAGGAGCTCCTAATAATAATTGTTTTGAATTTTGTCCAAATACTTTTATTGCTTTATCTTCTGCTTTTTCTGTTAGGTCTGAACGTATTTCTCTTTCTATTGATGGTTCTATTAGTCTTTTGAAACTGTCTTCTATAGTTGTGTTTAGCATTTCTGTAAATTGTGTTTCACCTTTTATAATATCTCTTTGAATGTAGTTTAATATTTTGTCTTCAGGTTTTTCTAGTTTAACTTTTAAGTATTCTTCTTTTTCTCCTCTGTTTATTGCTAAAATTCTATGACTTGGTATGTATTTTATTAGTTCTTGATAATCGTAATACATTTCATAATTTGATTTTTCTTCTCTTGCTGCTTTTGTTACAATTAGCCCTTCTCTATAACATTGCCTTTTTATTTCTTTTCTATATTTGCTATTGTCTGATATGTCTTCTGCAATTATATCTAATGCTCCTTGTATTGCATCTTGCTCTGTTGCAACTACTTTGTCTTTGTTTTTCTTGTCTTCTTCTGATAATTTGTCTATATTTATATATTCTTTAGCAATTTCATTAATTGGTTTTGTTTCTTTTTGTTCTATTATAATTTGGGCAAGTGGCTCTAGCCCTTTTGCTTTTGCTACAGTTGCTCTTGTTTTTTTCTTTTGTTTGTATGGTCTATATATATCTTCTACTTCTGCTAATGTTTTGCAAATGGCTACTGCTTGCAATATTTCATCTGTTAATTTTCCTTGCTCATCTATTGATTTTATAACTTCTGCTTTTCTTTGCTCTAAGTTTCTTAAATAGTTTAATCTTTCATCTAAATTTCTTAGTGTTTCGTCACTTAACCCTCCTGTTACTTCTTTTCTATACCTTGCTATAAATGGTATAGTATTTCCTTCATCTATTAATTTTATTGTGTTTTCTACTTGTGATGTTTTTATATTTAATTCTTCTGCAATTGTTTTTATTATTTTTTCCATATTATTAGATTATACTAGTATTATCTAGTATTTCCTCCTCTTCTTTTTATTTATATATTTTATTGTTCTAAATATTCATCATATGTGCATTCTTTTATTATTACTTTATCTTGTTTTATATCTATTATTTTGTTTGCAACCGTTTGAGTTAATTCATGGTCATGTGATGTAAATAAAATATTTCCTGTAAATCTTTTCATTCCTTCATTTACTGATGTTATGCTTTCCATATCTAAGTGGTTTGTTGGTTCATCAAATATTAAGAAATTTGCTCCTGATAGCATCATTTTTGAAAGAACACATCTTACTTTTTCTCCTCCTGATAAAACTTTTACTTGTTTTAAAGCTTCATCTCCTGAAAATAACATTCTTCCTAAAAAGCTTCTTACATATGTTTCATCTGGATCTTTTGAATATTTTCTTAGCCACTCTGTTACATCTTCATCAGTATTAAATAGATAATTATTATCTTTTGGGAAATAATCTTTTGTAATTGTTGCTCCCCATATAATCTCACCTTCGTCTGGCTCCATTTCTCCTGCTATTATTTGAAATAATATTGTCTTTGCTAATTCATTTTCAGCTAAGAAAGCTATTTTTTCTCCTTGTTTTACATCAAAAGAAATATTATCTAAAATTTTTACTCCTTCTATTGTTTTGGAAATATTTTTCACTTGTAATATTTCTTTTCCTGGTTCTCTATCTGGCTTAAAATCTACATATGGATATTTTCTATTTGATGGCTTTATTTCATCTAGTTCTATTTTTTCTAATGTCTTTTTTCTAGAAGTCGCTTGTTTTGATTTTGAAGCATTTGCACTAAATCTTGCTATAAAATCCTGTAATTCTTTTATTTTTTCTTCTTTCTTTTTATTTTGTTCTCTTGCTTGTTTTAGAGCTAGTTGACTTGATTCATACCAAAAGTCATAATTTCCTGGATATACTTTTATTTTTCCAAAATCTACATCTGCGATATGTGTGCAAACCTTATTTAAAAAATATCTATCATGAGAAACTACTATGACTGTATTTTCAAAGTCCATTAAAAAATCTTGTAACCAGTTTATACTTTTCAAATCTAAATCATTTGTAGGTTCATCTAATAAAAGTACATCTGGATTTCCAAATAAACTTTGTGCTAATAAAACCTTTACTTTTTCTTTTGCATCAATTTCTTTCATTAATTTATAATGATTATCTGGAACTATTCCTAAATCATTTAATAACATAGCTGCATCTGACTCGGCATTCCATCCATCTAATTCTGCAAATCTTTCTTCAAGTTTTGCAGCTTTCATTCCATCTTCTTCTGAAAAATCTGGCTTTGCATATATTGCATCCTTTTCTTTCATAATGTCATAAAGTTCTTTATTTCCCATTATTACAGTATCCATTACTGTATATTCTTCATAAGCAAAGTGATCTTGTTTCAATATAGATAATCTCTCTGTTTTATCTAAAGTTACATCTCCCTTACTTGGCTCTATTTCTCCTGACAAAACTTTTAAAAATGTAGACTTTCCTGCTCCATTTGCTCCTATTATTCCATAACAATTTCCTTTTCCAAATCTTATATTTACATCCTCAAATAAAACTCTCTTTCCAAATCTTACTGTAACTGCGTTTGCACTTAGCATTTGCTTTTCTCCTCCTTTTTATTATCCTTGGTATTATACTATATATTTTTTTATTTTTCAAGATTTTGGTTATTTTGGGGACAGTCTTAGTTTGACCATGACCATTGCAAATATGTTGTTTTTATGATACTCTATTTATAATAAGATTATCTACATATTTTTTATTTTTTTACATAGAATTTTAGATTATTGGATTTCATCGTTTTTAAGAAAATAATATTTTATATATGTGTGTTTGAGAAGGGAATGATTTTTTATGAAAAATAAATTATGCTTTTTTATAGTTTTTTTGGTGATTTTGGTTTGTGTTATTTTGGTCGGATTTTTCGTTTTTTACAATTTTTTTAGTAATTATAATTCAAATAGTTCTTTTGAAAATTTGCCTGTTTCTGAAGTTAGTAATAATGAAATAGATATTGAACCTAAACAAGATGTTTCTTTTTCTTTGACGGCTCTTGGAGATGTCTTGTGTCATAATACGCAGTATTTTGATGCTTATAATAAAGATACTGGTATTTACGATTTTTCTTATGTTTTTGATGATATAAAGAAATATACTGATGTTTCAGATGTTACAATTACAAATTTGGAAACTAGCTTTGCTGGTGCTGAGAGAGGTTATAGTAATTATCCAACTTTTAATAGTCCTGATAGTTTAGCAACTGCTTTAAGAGATATTGGTGTTGATATTATTACTACTGCTGGTAATCATTGCTTGGATATGGGATTTTCTGGCTTGTGTAGAACTATTGATGTTTTGAATGAAAATGGTATTGAACATTTAGGTACTTATAAATCTGAGGATGAACACAATCAATTGTTTATTAAGGATATTAATGGGCTTAAGGTGGCTTTTTTGAATTATACTTATGGTACTAATGGTATTCCTGTTCCTTCTGGAAAAGAGTTTTGTGTTAATTTGATAGATGAAAGTTTGATTAAGAAACATATTGATTTTGCTAAGGAGCAAAGTGCTGATGTTATAATTGCTTGTATGCATTGGGGTATAGAGTATAGAACTACTGCTTCTGAGGATCAAGAAAATCTTGCTAATTTTTTGTTTGAAAATGGTGTAGATGTTATTATTGGTAATCATCCTCATGTTATAGAACCTTTTGAGGTTAAAGAAGTTACTATGCCTGATGGTTCTGTTAAAAATTGTTTTGTTGCTTATGCTTTAGGTAATTTTACTGCTGATCAAAATGCTATAAATACTAGAGATTCGATTATTTTAAATTTGACTATTACTAAAAAAGCTGATGGTTCTATTTCTATTGATGATTTGAATTATATTCCTATTTATATGTATAAAAATCCTTCTTTGTCTATTAAGAGGTTTAAGTTGATTGATTTAGAAAAATCTATTTCTGATTATGAGAATGGCCTTGTTTCTTCTATTTCCGCTTCTCAATATTCTCTTTTTAAGAAGGAACTTTCACAAATTAAACAAATTTTAGAGTGAATTTTAAGGACACATGTATAATATTTTTTTACATGTGTCCTAGATTATATAGATTGACTATTGGGAACAGTCTTAAACTTTAATTTTTATTATAATTGGAAAGTTTCTAATATTGTGTCTTTTAGTCATCAAATAATAATTTTATTCCCCATAATCCTGAAATTCCAACTAGTCCATATACTATTCTTGATATAACACTCATTTCTCCAAATATTGCAGCTACTAAGTCAAATTTAAAAAATCCTATTAGTCCCCAATTTATAGCTCCTATTATTATTAATACAAGTGCTATTTTATCAATTACTTTCATTTTTTCTCCTCCTTTTTTTAGTTTTTTTCATTTTTATTTATTATATTCACTTTTTATTTTTTTATTCATTTTTATTTTTTATTCATTTTTTTAATTAATTTTTTTTATTTATCGTTTATGATATTTCTACATGTGCATTCTTTTTTGATGAAAAATAAAAAAGTATTTTAAATTTATTTTTTAAAATACTTTTTATTTTTTTATAATTTTTTTATGATTTTTTATTTCACTTTTATTTTAGCATATTCTTTTTATTTAGCCACCATGTAACGCATAGAGTGGTTATTACGGCAATAAATATTGTTATTATAAATCCTGCTGGACTATTGGCAAATGGAAGTTTTACATTCATTCCCCAAAAGCTTGATATCATTGTGGGTACTGCTAATATTATTGTTATTGATGTTAAAAATTTCATTACAGCATTTAGGTTATTTGATATTATAGATGCATATGCATCCATAGTTCCATTTAGAATGTTACTATATATTTGCGACATTTCTATTGCTTGTCTATTTTCTGTAATTGCATCTTCTAGTATTTCTTCATCTTCTTCGTATAGTTTTATTATTTTTCCTCTCATCGTTTTTTCCATTACTAGCTCATTTGATTTTAGTGAGGTTGTAAAATATACTAGTCCTTTTTCTAGTGCTAATAGTTTTAATAGTTCTTTATTTTGCATTGAGTTTTTTAGTATATATTCTGCTATTTCTGTCTCTTTGTTTATTTGTTTTAGATAACTTAAATAGTATGATGAGTTTTGATATAGTATTTGAAAGATGAATCTTGTTTTTTTGTATGTTTGAAAGTTTTTTATTTTTAGTTTTTCAAAATCTTCTATTATTTTATTTTTTCTTAATGATACTGTTATAAAGTAATCATCTCTTACTACTATCATTCCTAATGGCATTGTTGTGTATACGTCATTTTCTTCATTTTTTTCTATGATTGGCACATCTACAATAAATAATATTGTGCCATCGTCTTCTTCTTGGTCTATTCTGGCCTTTTCTTCATAATCTAATGCATATCTTATAAAATCTTGCTCTATGTTTATTCCTTCACATACTTTTTTTATTTCATTTTCCGACGGGTTTACTAAACTTATCCATGAGCCTTTTTTGAATTCTTTTATTTCTTCTATTTTATTTGTTTCTATGTCTGTGTTATATATTTTTAGCATACCCCTCACTCCTTTTATTTTTATCCAAACATTCCGCCTATTGCGCCTAAAGTATTACTAGTTGTAGCTGCTGCTTTTGCTGCCATTGTATTTGTAGCTGCATATAGAGAACTTGTAGGAGCATATGGACTCATTAAAATTTTTCCTACTCCTCTATATACATTTACTAAACCTTCTCCACTTACTGCAGAGCCAATTAGGCTTTTAGTTGAACGTTCTACTGTAAATTCTAAGTTTGATGACCAGCATACTGCTAAGTTTCCATCTATTTTCAATTCTTCATTGTCTAGTTGTATTTCTACTAGTTCATTTAATGGTACATTACTTTCTAAACAAGCAACTCCTGTTCCTGATAGGCTAAGATTAAATAGTCCTTCTCCTCCTGCTATAGCTGATGATAAGTTTTTTCTTGATACAATGTCTCTTTTTACTGTTCCGTCACATGCTAGAAACATTCCGTCTTCTACTGACATACCTCCATTTCCCCATTCTTCTATGTTTTGTAATATTAGGTATTTATAAGTAGGCTCTAACACTAAATATCCTTTACCAGTGTACTCTGGTTTTACTGCAGATTCTTTAGTTGCTGCTCCTTTAATCATTTTTCCTAACAAATCGCCTGCTCCTTTGATTCCTGTGGTTGCAGAAACATTTCCTAATGTCCACTGCATTGCTCCTGCTTGTGTAACTATTGTATTATTGCCTTTTAAGGTTGCAATTATTTGACGACGTTTTACTCCCATTTTTTCCATAAAATATTCTGATGCTGCATTTAGTGGAGAAACACTTTCATCTCTTGAACTTTCTAATATGCTAAAGTTTCCTACTGTAGTAACTATTTTTCTGTAATCATTTTGTAGTCTTTTTATTTCCATTTTTTCTTCCATTCCTTCCTATAAATTTTTTAACTTTTATCTAAGTTTGTTATTTATACATACATTATAATATAATGAAAAATTTAATTCAATATTTTTTATTTTAAAATCGCTTTATTATAAAAAATATATAGAATAAGATGATTCAAACGAATCTTTTTATTCTATATATTTAAGAATTAATTTTGTTTATCTTTATATATTTTTATTATATCTTTAAAACTCATTTTAGTACCATAATTTAATATTGCATTTGAATATATCTTTATTGCTACTTTAGCTATTATTAATATTGTAATTATTAAAATCACAATAGATATTGCTACATCTTTTTCACTTGCTAACCCCATCATAATCCTAAATGGCATACAAAATGGTGATGATATTGGAAATAGTGATGCAAATATATTAAGCTCACTTGTTGGATTTATCATTGTAAAGTATGATAGGTAAAATCCTATTACTGCAAGAATTGCTACTGGTCCATTTGCTGATTGTATATCTTCTGGTTTGCTTACAGTTGAACCTGTTAAAGCATATAATAAAGCATAAGTAAAATATCCTAGTATAAAATATATTATAGTAATTATTCCTAAATATGCTGTTATACTAGACATATCTAATACTATATTTAATAATTCTTCTTCTAAAAATACTTTTGCACTTATTAATGCTGTCCCTACAATCAATATCATTTGTATTAGTCCTACAATTCCAATTCCTAATGTTTTTCCTAATACTATTGTTTTGGGACTTGTTGATGTAACTAATGTCTCCATTATTTTTGATGTTTTTTCTGTGGTTATAGAACTTGATACTTGATATGCACAGAAATATATAGCATAAAATAATACAATGGACATTAACATCATAACAAATACATTTCCATTTACTTGTTCTTCATCAGTTTGTTCTAAACTAAATTCAAAGTTAGGAGTAATTGTTTGTAGTTGTTCTTCTGTTAAACCTAATTTACTAATTTGGATATTAGAATATAATGTATTGATTGCATTTACTATATTTTCAGGTACTTCATCCATCATGTTTGTATTTTCTACTATGTATCTAATTTTTATATTATTTTCTTGCTTTTCTATTATTATAGCTTCAGCTATTTCTTTGTTTTCTATTTTTTCTTTTATTTCATCAAAGTTTGCATTTTTTATTTCTATTTCATAACCTAAATCTGCTTGTTTTAAATGTTCTAAATTGCCTTCAAATACATTATTATTATCAACGATTAGTATCTTATTTTCAGTATTTTCTCCTTTAAATGTTTTTAATATATTTGGTACATTAAATCCTATTATTATTAATAATATAATGATTAATGTTGATATTATAAATGATTTTCTTTTTGCCATTTCTTTTATTGTGAATTTCATTACTGTTATTATATCTTTCATTCTATTCACCTACCTTTTCTATAAATATATCATTTAAGGTAGGTTTTTTTATTTCAAATTTATCTACTTTAATTCCCGTATTAATTAATTTGTTTAAAAGTTTATGTGCTTTTTCTTCTTCACTTATTTTTATAATGTAATTATTGTTTGTTACATTTTCTATTTCTAAATTGAATTCTTTAATATAATTTTCTATATTTTGTTTCACATTAATTTCTACTCTATTTGCAGGATATTTTTCTTTTATCTGTTTTAAATTTCCTTGTAATACTGTTTTTCCTTTGTTTAATATTAGAATATTGCTACAAAATTCTTCTATTGTAGCCATTTGATGTGCTGACATTATTACATATTTTCCGTTTTCTACTAAATCAATTATAATGTTTTTTAAGATTTCTGTATTTACTGGATCTAGTCCGCTAAATGGCTCGTCTAACACAACTAGCTCTGGATTATGTATAATAGCTGTCATAAATTGTATTTTTTGTTGATTTCCTTTTGATAGTTTTTCAGCTGGCATTTGTAAATATTCTTCTACTTTTAATTTTTTTGCCCATTTATTTATTGATTCTATTGCTTGATTTTTTTTCATGCCTTTAAGTTCTGCAAAGTATAATAGTTGTTCTATTATTTTGATTTTAGGATAAACTCCTCTTTCTTCTGGTAAATATCCAAAGTTTACATTTTTTCTATCTACTGGTTTTCCTTTCCAAGTGATTTCTCCACTATCTTTTTTTATAATTCCAAGTAACATTCTTATTGTTGTAGTTTTTCCTGCTCCATTTGTTCCTAATAGCCCATATACACTCGGTTTTTCTATGCTAAATGAAATGTTATCTACAGCTAATTTTCCTACAAATGTTTTTGAAACATTTTTTAATACTAGACTCATTTTTATCTCCTTAAATTATTTATATTACTTATTTTTTAGTTGTAATTCTTCTTTAAAAGCCTCTTTAACTCTTTGTGTAACTTTATAGTATCCATCTGTCATTTTTTAATGCCTCTTATATAACTTACTATTTTATTTTTCATATATTATCATAAAAGCAGATAATTAGCAACTAATCATCTGTTTTATAACTTGTAATTTATCCTTCAATTTTATTTATATATTCACTTAAAGCTAATGGCATATATCTTTGATTTCTAATTGCATTTATTCCAAAGTCTTTTAATTTTTTAAATGATAATTTTCCTTTTTCGTATCTTGTTAATAAATCTATTTTCATAGCTTTTTTCATTTTTAAATTTTTATCTTTATATTTATAAGGAATATTTACTTCTATTACTTTAAATTTATACATAATTGATGAATAAGGATTGCCAACATATATGTATACAATATCATTTATTTTAATATCTGTATTTTGTTTCCACTTTATTGTACTATTTTCTTTTAATGCTTTTTCTATGTCAAAATATTTTGGGTTTGCAGGCACTATCCACTCATTTTTAGCACAATTTTTATTTGTAACCGTATATGAATAACTTTTCTCAATTAAGTTCATTATTTTTTCATCTGATACTGTATTATTTAGTATAACTGTAATCCAACTTTTCTTATTCATATGATATGCAGGATAAAATCCGTCTTGTTTTAGTAAATATTCTATTTCTTTTGGCTCTAGTTTTACATCAATTATTTCAATTTCACCAGTAGAGCTTTCACCTAATTTACTTTTGTCAAGATTCATTATTATACCATACCATTTTTTACTATCTCTATTTCTAAAAGTAGCATATCCAGGAAACTTTTCCCATTCAAATTCTGGCTCATCTCCATACTTTTCCTTTATTGCTTTTGTTATTCTGTTTGATTGCTCATACATAAAAGTTTCTCTAGTGAAGCATTTGTTTCTAATATCTTTTAATAGATTTTTAAATTCATCTCTAACTTGTCCTACAAAAGGGCCTGTACTGTCTTCTATGCGAAAATTAGTATATTCATCCCCAAAATCTAAATCATAAACTTTTCCTTTAACTATTCCATCATTATTTATTTCAATATCCACTCTAAAAGTATTATTCGCAATTTTTTTTGAATATTTGTATAAAGACTTATCTTTTTTAAATCCATATTCAGATATTTTATCAAAATCAATCTTTGTTTTTCTAAATAGTTCTTCTTCAATGGTCATTTTTATTCTCCTCTGTAATTGAATTTTCTCCTGTTTTTGTATTTTTATTTTCTTTAATAACTACTTTTATTGTTTGTTCTTTTCATTTCCTCTATTACTTTAAATTTTCTTTAAAAAATGTTTCAATTTTATCAAAAGGTATTATATCTTTATTATCATATAAATCTGTATGAACAGCATTTGGAATTATCATAAGCTCTTTATTATCAGTATATTTGCTGTTTGTAGTCATGTTTTTATAAGCATCTTTACTAAAATAACAAGAATGAGCTTTTTCTCCGTGTATCATTAAAACGCTTGAGCGAATCTCATTACTATATTTTAATATTGGTTGATTGATAAATGACATACATCCAATTTTGTTCCATCCACCATTTGAATTTAAACTTCTTGCATGATAAAATCCATTCCTTTCTCGCTTCGCTCGAAGGCACACATAGGAATGAAAACCTTGAGTTCGAAGCATATTT